>JAIOHO010001041.1 GCA_019912905.1 Anaerolineae bacterium | reverse complement strand
GGATAAAATAGAATTTACGATTCATTGGTTTATAAATTCTTAAACAATTATGATGATGGAATAGTGAATTTAAAAGAGAGAAAGAATTCTATTTCAATTTATTTATTGTGCAAAATGAGCAGGAATTGGTGAAAACTGCTGGCCCCTACCCCGCTGGGCAGGGCCATCGCCGTGAATGAGGATGGAACGGCGCAGTTCTGGCGAAAAAGGGGCGGTTACCTGGGCTGGCGCTGAATCGCGCGCTCGCGGATCGGGCGCACTTGCAGAGGCAGCGAAGTCATCATGCGGTCTACATAGGGGTTCGACAGCACGGGCACATTCAGCGTGTCCTCGTCGCGCGCCATTTCGAGATGGTAGACGACCACCAGACGCGACCCCGACAGCCAGAACTCTTCATAAAACACGGATTCCTTCAGCCGCCAGCCCTCGGAAAACAGGGTGATGACCGCATCCCCACCCGCGTATTTCTGCGAGATGGGCGACCAGTGGCGGACAACATCGAGATACTGAAAGTGGGAATTTGAAGCATCAAACGAGACCATTGTCGCTCCTTACGATTAGCTATTAGTTCAATCCTACAACAAGAGGATTAAAGTGATTTTAATGTTTGTTTAGCGTCCAACGGTGGTTTGGGTGAATGATCTATAGTTTACAAAAATCGAGAGGGAGAGTCATGCCAACGGGTCTACGAATTTTCCCTGCATTCTTACAGCACAATCACTAAACCATCTGTCAATTCCCGCAGCTGCATACATTGTAATGCCAGTCAGGGACATAAGCCAGCTCTTTGTTTACTTTGCACAAAAACAAAGACTGCGGACGGCGATACCGGACGCCCCCGGCTCATGTTATAATTTCAGGCACGAGATTCAGACTTTTTAAAGGATAAACTCTGGTGCCGACACTCATATCGATCGACCAAATTGCGGATTACGAAGGTCAGGAAGTGACCGTGCGCGGCTGGGTGTATGACCGCACTGACAAGGGCCGCTTGCAGTTCATCAAGCTGCGCGATGGCACCGGCATCGTCCAGTGCGTGGCCTTCAAAAAGGAGATGGACCCCGAAGCCTTCGAGGTCGCGGGCAAACTCACCCAGGAGTCGTCGGTGGTGATCACCGGCACCGTGCGCAAGGACGAGCGCGCCCCGGGCTACCCCGGCGGTTACGAGATCGGCGCGAAAACTCTGGACCTGGTCCAGATGGCCGAGGAATATCCGATCACGCCCAAGGATCATGGCGTCGAATTCCTGATGGACAACCGCCACCTGTGGGTGCGCTCCAACCGTCAGTGGGCCATTCTGCGCATCCGGGCGACGATCGTCAACGCCATGCGCAACTGGCTGGACGATCATGGTTATCTGCTGGTCGATACCCCCATCATCACCCCGGCGGCGGGCGAGGAAACCACGACGCTGTTCCAGATCGACTACTTTGGCGAACCGGCTTATCTGGCGCAGACCGGCCAGTTGTATAACGAGGCCAACATGGGGGCCTTCGGCAAGGTCTACTGCTTTGGCCCGACCTTCCGCGCTGAAAAATCGAAGACGCGCCGCCACCTGATGGAATTCTGGATGCTCGAACCGGAGATGGCCTTCTTTTCGCTGGAAGACCTGATGGATATGGAGCAGGAATTCGTCAGCCATGTAGTCCAGCGGGTGCTGGAAAAGCACCGCCTCGAACTGGAGATCATCGAGCGGGACACGTCGAAGCTGGAAAATGTGCTGTCGCCCTTCCCGCGCATCAGCTATGACGACGCGGTGGCACGGCTGCAAAAGCTGGCGGATGAGACGGAGGACCCCGAACAAAAGGCCCTGCTTCAGATGGACTGGGGCGGCGATTTTGGTTCGCCGCATGAGACGGCCATCGCCGAGATGTTCGAGCGGCCCGTGTTCGTCTATCACTACCCGACGGCGGTCAAGGCGTTTTACATGCAGCCGGTAGACGGTCGCCCGGAAGTGTGCCGCAGCGTCGATCTGCTGGCCCCGGAAGGCTACGGCGAAATTACCGGCGGCAGCGAGCGTATTTTCGACCGGGACCTGCTGGAAGCGCGGGTGGCGAAAATCGGCCTGCAGCGGGAAGCCTATGCCTGGTATCTCGACCTGCGCCGCTTCGGGTCGGTGCCCCATGCCGGGTTTGGTATCGGCCTGGAACGCACCGTGTCGTGGATGTGCGGCCTGCCGCACATCCGCGAGACGATCCCCTACGCGCGGATGCTCAGCCGGAATTATCCGTAATATTGAACTTGAGTGGTAGTGGTGATACTTTGGCTGCTCGCTTTATCCACCAGCCAATCGTCAGCCACTACCACCGATTGCGCCTGACCTTTAGAAAAATATCACTCTTCACCCTCGATAAAAAAGTGATCCGACCCTATTACACTACCGGTCGCGCATCGGGTGAACGTCCCTCATGATCTCACTGGCGCATTACCGCGTGCCACCATCGGCGGATCGGCCAACACCAAGTCGCTGCGGGGTTGGCCGCGCGGGGCAAAAACTTGGTGGATTGGTTCCCTCAGGTCCATCTGACAACCAGCCCGTGCACTATTTTTCTGTTTGTGGGACGGCCAGGGGTTGTCAGGTCGCACCTGGAGGAAACGATCAAGGCTTACAGTCTACTTTTCAACAGCACCCAGCGCCCGCAGCGTGGCGAGTTGAGCCTCGGTGATGCCGCTGACACCGCGAACATTGAGCCGTTCATAGGGACGATCTCGCCGCAGGGTTTGACGATGTTCGCCGCTGGCATTGTCCCAGAGCATAATCGCGCCGTCAACGCCACAGCTTGCCAGCAGTGTGCCGTCCGGGGTGCGCCGGAGCGCGTGAATTGCCCCCTGATGCGCCGGGCGAGTCCGCAGACAAGCGCCGCTGTGAATATCCCACCAGCGCAGCGTCCCGTCGCCATCGGCGCTGATGAGCTGTGTTTCGTCCAGGTTCCAGGCCGCCGCATAGACAATGGTCGGATGCCCGGCAAAGGCGGCTGCTTGTTCCTGGCGCTGCATATCCCAGAGGAAAAGCTCGCCGCCTTCAAGCCCTCGGCTGCTGGAGACAAGTAAAGTCCCGCTGGCATTCCAGGCCAGGCTCGTGATCATACTCTGATGTCCGATCAGTTGATGCAGCAGCGCAGTCCCATGGCGATCTACAATATAGATGAGGCCATCATCGCCGCCGCCCGCCAACTGACTGCCATCGGGCTTCCAGGCCACCGAGCGAATCCAGGTCGGCAATGCAAACTCGGTAAGGTTGTACATGCACGAAATGGCGTTGTAGTCATACAGGAGTATTCCGTGCTGGTGGGTCCCACAGGCCAGCCGCAGCGCATCCCCGCTCCAGGCCAGGCAGGAAAAGACATTGGCGCTATCATGAGGATGTCTCAGGTTGTTTAGCACATTCCCCGTCTTCGGGTCCCATAATCGCACAACATTGTCCCAAGTTGTACTGGCTAAGCAGTGATCATCCGGACTCCAGGCGACGTACAATACGCTGCTGGTATGCCCGCGGAGTGTCATGGGGGCCGTGTCGTTACTGACATTATGGATCGACACCAGCGTATCCGACCCACCGCTGGCAAGATGGCTGCCATCCGAACTCCAGGCGACGTCATGAACAGTTTCCGCATAACCCTGGATCACCTGAAGGCAGTGCCCATCACGAACATCCCAGCGCCGGAGGGTTCCATCCTCACCGCCGCTGAGTAGATAATGGCTGTCCGGCGTGAAGGCCAGCCCGTCAACCTCTGCCGTATGTCCCTGGAGCATGAGCCGGCATTCGCCGCGTTCGACATCCCAGAGCCGCAGGCTTCGATCCCGGCTGCAAGTCGCCACCAAACGCCCATCCGGACTCCAGACCACCCGCAGGGTCCAATCACTGTGTCCGGCCAGTTCCTGAAACAGACTGGGATGCTCAATATCCCAGATTTTGAGGCTGCGATCCCAACCCACACTTGCCAGAGTCTGCCCGTCCGGACTCCAGGCTAAACCATCAACCCAGTTGGTATGGGCCTCCAGGGTGAGCATGCAGGAGACCGCTGTGGTGTCAGAAATTTCCCACAGCCGGATCACCCCTTCGCGGTCACCACTCGCCAGCCGTCGCCCGTCCGGACTCCAGGCCAGGGCTGGGACGGGTACGCTGTGCGGCAGAGTCGCAAGCTCCTGGCCGCTGACGGCATCCCAGAGGCGAACGACAGCATCGTTACCGGCACTGGCGATCATGCTGCCGTCCGGCGAAAACACCAGCCACTTGACCAGACTGACATGCCGCCCCGTCCATAACAGACTCCCACTGACAAAATCCCACAACTTGACCATGCCGTCCCAACTGCCGCTTGCCAGGCTGCGTCCATCCGGGCTAAAAGCCAGGGTCCAGATCATATCGGCATGGGCCTGCCAGCTCCAACGTAGTGTCTGTCCGTCGGTATCCCAGATGCGCACTTCACCACTCCGGGTGGAAGCTGCCCAGTATTCGCCGGAGCTGCTGACAGCCACCGAAATCACCGCGTCAAATGCCTCTGTCAGAGTACTGTCGAGGATCACTGCCCCAGCCAGAGTGGTATCCTGCATCTCAACACCCTGAAGTTGAACTCTTCGCAGGAGCAGACGGGAAAAATCAAGGCCGCGCAGGTCGCCGCGCAAATGGCGAAGCAGCGAGATCAAGTTGGCAGGTCCGTAGCCCTGGCTGCTCTGCGGTTGCTGCCGCATTTGATCCAAAAGGTTCCGCAGCATATCCTCGATTACGGATTCATTCGGCTGTGCGCTGCGCAAGTCCATCAGAATTGGGGCAATAATCAGTCGCTCCTGGGTATGGCGGACGTATTCTCGTACCAGGGCCAGTTCCAGGCCCTGTCCTAGCAGACGTGTCAATTTACCCTGCCTGATCTCCGCCACTGCGTCTGCCACCAGCCGGGCGGTGACATAATCCAGCACGACAGATTGCAATGTGAAACTGCCGGACTTGTGACCGCGCTCAACCAGAGACTGACGGTGCAGGGCTTCGACGGCTTCCAACAAGCGTGCACCCGGTACTGGAGTGACTTGCAGCGCCAGCAATTCATTGAGTGTCGCGGGTTCACGCAGGATAGCCAACCAGAGCAGCAGGCTCTGCTCAAATGCCGAGAGGCGCTTGAACTGTGCAGCGAGCAGTTCGCGGATACCGCCAAAGATCATCTCGCCCTGGGCCAGAAAGGGCGCTGGCTCACCATTGAACAGATCGACAATTGTGCGCGAGACGATCTTCAGCGCCAGGGGATTGCCGGCATAGGCTTCAATCAACACCGCACGCTCATCCGGGCTGCCCGTGACTCCCCGTTCCGTCAAGATCTGATCACATGCTTCAGCGTTCAAACGGGCCAGACGCAGCGACCGCACTGGCGCATGGCTACCTTCATACGGGATCAGCGCCTCCGGTTTCTCACGGCTGGTGAACAGCACACAGCTCTGGTGCATGGTGGCGGCCACCAGACTCAGGAAGCGCTCGAAACCCTCAAAATTGGGGAGGATAAAGCCGACACCGTCCCCATCTTCCAGGGCAGATTCGATGTTGTCCAGGACCATCAACACCCGAATTTCGCGCATTCTTTCCAGCAAGAGGGTAATGCGCTGTTCGAAGGTAGCGGTCTCCTCCCTGGAAGCGTTGGGCACAAGGACCTGGGCAAGGTCAGATGAGAGCACATCGCACGTGGGTATATCCCGCAGGGAGCGCCAGATGACCACGTCAAACTGAGCCGCTACCTGCTGCATCAGGTTGACTGCGATGGTGGATTTACCAATACCGCCGAGGCCCAGTAAAGCCACTACCCGGCAGCGTTCGTCAATCACCCACTCATGTAGTATGTCCAGTTCCCATTCACGCCCATAGAAGTTCGGGATTCTGGGCGCATCATTCCAGTCTACCTGTGGGCCTGGCGCTTCTTTTGATTGCTGTTTTGCCTGGCCCGACGCAGGAGAGGGTGCGAGGTTAGCGGCGGCGGGTTCCGTTGGCAGGCGCATATCCTCAGCCTCGCCAAAAACAGCCTGGACAACCTGCTCTAGCGGCAGGGCCGCGGCTTCAGACCAGGCCAGCGCAAAGTCGCTCATCTCCAGAGTGGATTGCAGACGTGCCTGCGTGCGCTCCAGGATTGGACGGTCAGCGGGGCGCATAAGTGTACCCATCTCGGTACGCATTCCTGACGATGCAGCCAGATAACGAATCGCGCTCATTGAAGCCCCGGATTCTGTCGTCACGGCGGCCATGGCTTCCAAAGCAGCCGCCACCATCAGGCGCGGGCCTAAGGTCCAGGCATAGCGCAGTGCCTCGGCCAACGAATCGTGCGCCGCTGCCAACTCTTGCTGCGCCAGTTGGATATAGCCCAGGGCAATCAGAACTTCTGCCAGCCCACTCTCGTTGTTGATGCTGCGAAACAGAGCAATGCTGTCCTTTGCGAGGGCCACGGCTTGGTCAAGGTTGTCTTCCTGATATGACGCCTGCGCCAGATTGTTGAGCGTAAAGCCAATAGCCCACTGCGTCTCGAATTCGTGAAAGATCTCGAGACTATTATCACCGTACCGGCGCGCCGTCGATGGATCACCCAGATCTCGCGCTACATCGCTCAACCCGAGCAGCGCCTGGGCCATGCCTTCGCGCTCACCAATCTCTTGATGGAAATCCATGCACTCGGTGAACAGTGCTGTTGCTCGCTCAAAATCCCCTTGCTCACGCAAGATCAACGCCAAAGCATACAACGAAAATCCGAGGCCACCCGTACTCAGGCTCCCACGATCACCCTGCGCGCGAAGCTGCGACAGCGCATCTTCCAGCAGCAGGGTCGCGCGCTGATACTGCCCAGCGGCACGTGCCTGAAGCCCTGCATTTATGAGTAAAGTCGTCTCGCTTACAGTTTCTCCCAGGGCACGACGCAGGTCCGCGCTTTGTTCAAAGAGGCGCGCCGCCTGGTCAAAGTCATGCTGGTCGGCGGCCAGCCAGCCAGCCTGGTGCAAAGCACGCATTCGGATACTTATTATGGCAGGGTCGTCGTCTTGCTCGGTAAGTACCAGAAGGTCAGCCAGCCATACCCGACCTTCTGCAATATCGCCATGCATACGCCAGAATCGGGTGAGCGCTGTCGCAAGTTTCAGGCCAATTGCCGGGTTACCACCTGTGCGTGTCCACGCAAGCGCCGCGTGCATATTATCATGCTCACGGAGCAGCAGCCCGAGACCTTCGTCTGCCAGGGGACTGTCCCACTGCGCCGCAGCCATTTCAGCCAGTTCCAGAAAATAGATTGCGTGTGTTCGCTGGATTGATTCTGCTTCCCCTTGTGCCGCCAACCGCTCCAGCGCATATTCTCGGATTGGTTCCAGCAGGAAGAAACGCTGCTCATCACTCGGACGCAGCAAGGATTGATCGACCAGTGATAGCAGCGCGGGAATACTGGCACCGGCAACCTGGGCGGCGGCCTCAGCAGTAAAACTGCCCCGGAAGACCGCAAGGCGGCTGAACAAGGTCCGCTCTGGCCTGCTCAGCAAATTCCAGGAATGATCGAAGACGGCGCGCATGCTGCGGTGGCGCGCCGGAACATCCCGCAGGCTGGTTGACAAACTGTCCAGACGCCCCTGGATCTGCTGCTCAATCTCATCAATGGAATGGCTGCGCAGCCCGGCAGCAGCCAGTTCAATCGCCAGCGGAATCCCAGCTACCTGCTGGCAGATACGCAGCAGGTGTGCCTGATTGGTTTCGGAGAACGCGACCCCGGACTGTACTTGCGAAGCGCGCTGCACAAAGAGTTGTATCGCGCTGTAATCACCCGGCTCGCCCGGCTCAAGATCCTGAGGGTAAGCCAGGCCCTCCACATCGAAGAGCCATTCTGCCTGGAGATCCAGCCGCAGGCGTGATGTCACCAGAATTTGCAGCGCCGGGCACTGCTGGATGATCGTATTGACAAGGTCGGCGGCCTCTAACAGATGCTCGAAATTATCCAGCACAAGCAGCTGATGCCGTTCGCGCAGATAGTGTAATAACTGCGTCTGCGGGTCGGTACTGCCCCCAAAAGACAGATCAAGACTGTCGGCCAGCGCTGAGAGAAGCTGCACGGGTGACGTAGCCGAAGCAAGCGCGACAAAGACCACACCGTCTGCAAAGGCATCCTGATGATTCGCGGCAACCTCCAGGGCAAGGCGAGTCTTACCGATGCCACCCGGCCCGATCAAGGTCAGCAGACGGCAGGCCGGGTCCGCCAGTATACGCGCAATGTCACTCAACTCATCATTCCGACCTATGAATGAGGTGGGCTGAAAGGGCAGATGGTTGTGTTTGACCTGCCGGGTTGTGGCCTGATCCGTCTTATGGGGCGGATCAAAAGGGGCGGCCACAACAGCGTCCGGGGCTGGACGCAGCACACCGGCCAGCCAGTATTTATCAAGCAGCACCCGCTGCTGAGACTGCCGCCACAGCGCACGGATTTCGTCTGCTTCATTACCCGCTGTAAACGCACCATGCTCAACGGCAAGCTCAATAAAGCGCCTGAGATGGGCGGCCTTGGGATATTTACTACCGGCCTCCCATGCGCCAACCGACCGGCGTGACACGCCCAGAAAGTCCGCCACCGCTTCCTGGGTCAGGCCGATTTTGCTGCGCAGGCTGAGCATGGACTGCCCAAAGCCAAAGTCTTGATCCCGATAACGGGGTGACTTCATAAGGTTTTGGTGCCCGCCCTGTTAACCCTATTTTGGGAACGGATGGGAACTGACTTGGTAACTCATGTCGGCTGACTTGCTGGACCAGGATCAGTATACTGCGAATCATGCTGGAATATTGCACAAATATCTAATAGAAAAACTGCGAGGCTGTTGGGCGAAATGCCAAGCGCAAAGCAAGACAGAGCGGAGACAGGCGATTGGCGCGAAACCCGGCGGCGGCGGGCCTGGGAGCTTTACCAGCAAGGCTGTTCGCAGCAGGAAATTGCGAAGGCCCTGGGAGTGACCCAGGGCGCGGTTAGCCAGTGGGTAAAGCGCGCACGCGAGACGGGTGTCGATGGCCTGCGCCATCAACCCGCGCCCGGCAGGCGAACCGCCATGAACAGCGAGCAGCTAGCGCAGATCCCGGCGCTGTTGGCAAAAGGACCCGATGCCTACGGCATTCAAAGTAAACAGTGGACGCTGGCGCATGTGGCCGTGCTGCTGGCCCAGGTCTTTGACGTATCGTATCACCCGGCCCATGTCAGCCGGCTGCTGCGCAAGCACTGCCCCGGTTGGCGGGACATCCTAACAAAGTAAGACAGTATTTTTTGGTCATTTAGTGGTGTAGCAGGTAGAAGGAGGCAAGCGATGAAATGCGTCGATGAACTCACCAGACAGGAACGAAGGGTACTGGCCCTGGTCGCCAAAGGCAGTCGCAATGCCAGAATCGCCCAGGAACTCTACATCAGCATTCGGACCGTTGAGAATCATCTCTACCACATTTTTGACAAGTTAGGGGTTTCTTCCAGAACTGAAGCCGCTGTTTACGCACTGCAAGCCGGTTTACTGGCGCAGCCGGAGAGATCTGGCCTGTCACAGGACCGCTAAACACCTGTTCGTTTGGCCGGAAACTGAGGGCAGAAGGGGACATTAGGAATGAACCAGAGGAGCCTGATACCCAGGGACCAGGGCCTGAATGCCAACGAAGCGGCGCGGCAGGCGGTTTTGATGTACTCAAGGGTGGTCGCCATCGTGGGACGATCCAACGATCACTACTACACCAGCTACGATGTCGGGGCCTACCTTCAGCAGCACGGCTACATCGTCTACAGTGTGAACCCCAATATCGAAGAGGTCGACGGTGAGCACGTCTATGCCTCGCTGAGCGAAATTCCGGCGCAGGTCGATGTGGTCAACGTCTTTCGCAAGTCACAGTTCCTGCCCCAGATTGTCGATCAGGCCATCGCCATTGGAGCGCCGACTGTCTGGGCACAGCTCTCGGTCATCAGCGACGAAGCCCGCGACAAAGCCCGCCGCGCAGGATTGAACTATGCCGAAAATCTGTGTATGCGCACCGAGCACGAGCGCTTGTTCAGCCAATCCTCCAGCTACCAGCACCCTATAAATGAGTAGAAATTCTCACGACAGCGCAGCCAAGCCGGACTAGGCTTATGCCATCGTCTGCGTTAAGGAGGAGAGAAATTATGAACACAAGGACGTCAAAAGAAATGCAGTTGGGGAGCTCAATTTTGGGTGCCGTCGCCATCGCCTTTATTGTTTTGTCAGCCGTGATCGTCCCGGTCCTGGCGCAAGAGGGGACAGAAGATATGAAACCCAATATCATCCTGGTACATGGGGCCTGGGCGGATGGCTCAAGCTGGACGCCGGTGATTGAGCGTCTTCAGGCTCAAGGTTACAATGTGATCGCCCCACAGTTCCCGAACACCTCCCTGGCGGCTAATGTCACCCGGCTGCAAGATGTACTGGCCCGGCTGGACGGCCCAACGATCCTGGTCGGTCACTCCTATGGCGGGCAGGTGATTACCGCAGGCGGCACGGATCAACCCAATGTGGTCGGTCTGGTCTACATCGCGGCCTTTGGGCTGGATGAAGGCGAATCCATTGGTGCGCTGCTATCCCAGGGTGAACCCACCGCCGCACTGTCGCACCTGGAGGTTGACGCGCAAGGTTTTGCCTGGCTGCCGCAGGCTGACTTCGTAGGTCACTTCGCCGCGGATGTCGATCCGGTGGTCTCGAATGCCATGTGGGCGACGCAGAATCCCCTGCACCTCAGTGCGCTCGAAGATGTGATGGGTGTTCCTGCCTGGAAGTCGATCCCTGCCTGGTATCTGGTCGCCAGCAATGACGAGGCCATCCCGCCCGATGCCGAGCGACTCTTCGCCCAGCGCATGGGTGCAACCACCATCGAAGTTGAATCCAGCCACGTGCCGATGTTCTCACAGCCCGATGCAGTTGCCGACCTGATTATGTCCGCGGCCACAGTTCCGGCGCAGTAGTTCCGGACCCTTCCGAGCGCACAGCCAGGGGCATCACAACGCTCCTGGCTGCTGCCCTGGAACGACGAGGAGACACCAACATGACCAGTACAGTCTACCTGGAACCGGAGGCACAAGCCTTCGTCGAAGCCAGCGCCAATCCGCCCTTCCTCTTTGACCTTGGACCGGAACAAGGCCGTGCAGCGGTTGACGAGGTGCAGTCCGGCCCGGTGAACAAAGCCCCGGTCAAGATCGAAGATCGCAGCATTGCGGGCGGTCCTAACGGGCAGATTTCTATCCGCATCCTGCGTCCAGAGAACGCTCCGGCGTCGCTGCCGGTTATCCTCTACATTCACGGTGCCGGTTGGGTCTTCGGCAATAAGCATACGCATGACCGGCTGATCCGTGAATTGGCAGTTCGCGCTGAAGCCGCCGTCGTCTTCCCCAACTACAGTCTCTCGCCGGAAGCCAAGTATCCGACGGCGATTGAGGAAAGCTATGCTGTACTCAAATGGATCACCGAATCTGGGGCCGACAATGGACTGGACCCGGCGCGGTTGGCAGTGGCAGGCGACAGCGTTGGCGGCAACATGGCGGCTGCGGTCACACTTTTAAGCAAAGAGCGCGGCGGCCCGCCTATTCTGCGCCAATTGTTGTTCTATCCCGTCACCGACGCGACCTTCGACACCAAGTCCTATCATCAGTTCGCCGAAGGCTATTTCCTGCGTCGTGATGCCATGATGTGGTTCTGGGATCAATACACCAGCGATCCGACCGAACGGAATCAGATTACCGCCTCGCCGCTGCGCGCCAGCACCGAGCAGCTTCGCGGGCTGCCTCCTGCGTTGGTCATCACTGCCGAGGCGGATGTGCTGCGCGACGAAGGGGAAGCCTATGCCAACAAGCTGCGTGAAGCCGGCGTCGAGGTCACAGCGGCACGCTTCCAGGGTATTATTCACGACTTCGTCATGCTTAACGCCCTGGCAGAGACAGACGCCGCACGCGGTGCTATTGTCCTGGCAACGACCTGGCTGCGTGAATGCTTCAGCGTCCCAGAACACGCTGCCGCCGCTGTTTGAGAGGATCATGCCGGGTACTTGCCCGGCATCTTCGTCGAACGATCAACGAGGCTGACTCATGACAGCAGTTTACACTGGCAAGGACCGGCGCTACACCGGCGAAGCAGTGGACATCACCTACGACGTCAAACGCTGTATCCACGCCGAACACTGCATCAATCATTTGCCTGCTGTTTTCGACAAAGACAGGCGGCCCTGGATCCTGGCCGACGCTGCCGCAGCGGATCATGTGGCGGCAGTGGCCGAACTGTGCCCATCCGGTGCGCTGCACTACGAGCGTAAAGATGGCGGCCAGCAAGAGACCGCCCCGGCACAAAACGTCATCCGGCTGCGTCACAACGGACCGCTGGAAATACGGGGCGACCTCATGATCGAGGATACTACGGTCATACTGCAAGACGAGACGCGGGCCATGCTCTGCCGCTGCGGAGTCTCCCAGAATAAACCCTTCTGCGATAACCAGCATCGGGAAATTCACTTCGAGCCAGTGGACCCTGCGCCAAGCGGATCACAGGAACCAGGCGCACTCGGTCCTGGTCGCTTGCAGATCGTCGCCAGACACAACGGCCCGTTGGAACTGGATGGCCCGGTCCGCATTGTGAACGAGGCCGGAGAAACCATATTTGTCGGCCAGGCAGCGATCCTTTGCCGCTGCGGTGGTTCCAGCCGTAAGCCCTTTTGTGATGGCACGCACGAGCGCATCGCGTTTACAGCCGAGTAGGGCAAAAATGATGAATGACGACCTGAACCCGTTAGAGATCCGCCATAACCCGCGAGATCAACGCTCGAATACGTGGATTCAATCGCGAAACGGGTGACCGCGCCGGGTGGCATGGCGCTGGACACTGCTCGTATGACCGCACAATCGCGCTTCCCGGACTTCCCCCCGGTCGAAACAGTACGAGATCAAGCGGTGGTCGAGGTGCTGGCACCGCGTTATGCGGTCTATGCTGCTGCTGTTCGCAGCACAATCGATGGAGCTGCGGACTATGACGAGGCCGTTACCGCCGACCTGCTGACGCAGATTAGCGCCACCATCGCCAGGCAGCGCTAAAAATTGAGTAGAACTTCTCACGACAGGCGCGGCGGCATCCTCTAGCATAGATCAATAGCTTATGAGGGAGAAGATCATGACGAGCAAGACGATTGTGTTCATACATGGCAATTTCGTGAACTACCAGTGCTGGGATAAATGGGTGGCACGCTACGAAGCACGGGGCTACAAATGTATTGCACCACCCTATCCCAGACGCGACAAATCCGTCTCCGAACTGCGCAAAGCGCACCCGGACCCCAAAACCGCTGAAGTAACGACTGAGCAAGTCATCAATCTCTACGTCAGCACCATCAACAGCCTGGACGAAAAACCGATCATCATCGGGCACTCCTTCGGCGGGATGCTCACGCAGTTAATGATTAATCGCGGCTTGGGCGCTGTGGGTGTGGCGATTGACTCGGTCCCGCCACAGGGCCTGTTGTCTTTCAAGCTGTCCTTCCTGCGCTCGACATTCCCACTGCTGAACCCGCTGACACCGGCGTCCAAGCCCTGGCTAATGCCTTTCAAGCATTACCAGTACGCTTTTAACAATACCTCACCCGTGGCGGACCAGCGCCGTAACTATGATGCCACTATGGTCCCGGAATCGATACCGCTGGCACGTGGCGGCCTTGGCCCAAAAGCCCATGTCGACTTTAAGAAGGCCCATGTGCCGCTGCTGTTCATCGGTGGCGAAAAAGACCATATCATGCCCGCTTCACTAAACCGAGCCAATGTCCAGAAATACAAAAACGGCTCCACATCCATCACCGACTACAAGGAATTCGCCGGTCGGGATCACCTGACTGTCATCGCCGGGCCAGGCTGGGAAGAAGTGGCGGATTACGCGCTGGATTGGGTCGAGAAGCAGCAGCCCGCCACCGAGAACGGACGACGTGAAGCGGCGCAGGCAGTCCCCGTACGCTAATTTCGTTAATCTGGATTACATGGTGGTGGCGCGGCGGCGCGGCCACCATGCTCGATTAAGAATTCCGTTGAACGACGGAGGACCGGATTCATATTTGTCATATCAGTGAAACAAGGAGCGAGAGACATGATTGACGTCATGAAAAGTAACTGGTGGATGTTGGTTATTCGCGGCCTGGCGGCTGTATTGCTGGGCCTTGCCGTTCTCCTCACACCGGGCATCGCCTTAACCCTGTTGATCCTGTTCTGGGGCGCGTATGGGCTGGTGGACGGTGTGTTCAGCCTGCTGCATGGCTTCCGGGGCCGCCAGGAGAACCGGCACTGGTGGGTTGCTGTGCTGGAAGGTGTAGTCGGAATCATAGCCGGGCTAGCAGCCCTTATCTTGCCGGGCATGACGGCCCTCGTGCTGCTCTACCTCATCGCTGGCTGGGCAGTCTTCACGGGTATTCTGGAGATCATCGCCGCGATTCAACTGCGCCGGGAGATCAAAGGTGAATTCTGGCTGGGTCTGGGCGGTGCATTGTCCATCCTGTTCGGTATCGTGTTGATCGTTGCGCCCGGTGCGGGCATTCTAACGCTGCTGTGGCTGCTGGCCTTCTACGCCATGATGTTCGGCGTGACATTGATTATCCTGGGCTTCCGCCTGCGGAATATGCCTGAGCAGGACGGTCAACGGCAGGTGCGCCAGATGGCATAGCCGGATCAATTCTGTCGCGGCGTCCTGCCGGACGTGGAACACCAGTGCCCTATTTTGCGTCCTATACAGGTCTGCGGAGATAAGGAACATGGACAGATTCATGAACAAGCTCAAATTCATCGCGTTGCTCGGTCTCTTTGTGGTGAGTATCACAGCAGCTATGGCACAGGATACCGGCGACAAGGTCGCCATCACACTGGAACGCACAGCCTGCTTCGGGACCTGCCCGGTCTATATGGTCAGTATACTGGAGGACGGCACGGTCATTTACCAAGGCGAAAACTTCGTCGATATGACAGGTGAACAGCGTGGTCAGATCGACCCGGCAACAGTTGAGCAAATGGTCGCCGCTTTCGAAGCCGCCGGATACTTCGACTGGAACGAAGCCTACGATACCATGAACGTGACGGACCTGCCCTATGTCACCACTTCGGTCACCCGCAACGGCGAAACCAAGCAGATCCTCCGCTACGCAGGTGATGACAGCGCGCCGCTGGCCCTGCCTTTCCTGGAAAACTGGGTCGATCTCATGGCGGGAACCCCGGCATGGACTGGTGCGCCGGTCGATTCCACAGTCGGCTCAGTGGGCATGAACAATCCGGTCATTACCTTGCAGCGTGACCCCTGCTTTGGCATGTGCCCGGTGTATGGCGTCGTGATCTTCGAAGACGGTACGACGGTCTTTACCGGTGTTGCCAACGTGAACAAGATTGGCGTTGAAGTCTTCCAGCAAGAAGCCTCCATGGTCGATAGCATTGTCGGCAGGGCGGAGAGTTCAGGCTACTTTGGCTGGCAGGACAGCTACGACTTCATGACGATCACCGATCAGGCGCGCGTAACAACGTCCATTCAAACCCCGGATCACTATAAACGGATCATGCGCTACGCGGGTGATGCCAATGCCCCGGTTGGGCTGCTGTGGGTCGAGGAAAGCATCGAAACTCTGGTGGGCGATCTGGTCGGCTAACATGGGATTACACCAGATTCGGGGAGGCGAATGCAGACTACATGCCTCTGGCCTTGGGTTCTGCACTGGTACCAAGCCCTCAGCAAAATTACGTTTAGCATATCTGCACTCATGTGCAGTGGATACCCAGTGCAGTACCGATCTGTCTATCACTTATGCCACGATCGCGCATGGCGGAAATATCAGCGCATAGATGGGCTTTGTCGGGATTGCGGAGATCGCTTTCGGTTGACAGTGGAACGGGAATGTTACACCGGCGGATATGCCTCGTTAACGGAACCTGACCCTTCAGGTCCATTTAAGTAGGTGTCACGTTACTATGGTTGCTGATGTAGTTGGTTGCTTCTACCAGAAATGACCCTGACGCTGCCTACGCCGACCAACACATGGATATTTATGACAACAAGAGATTGACAGTTAATTTCCTCCAAACTGTGTATTCTTTCGCTTAAGAAAATCGAGTAACCGCTCTGCGTCATCC
>JAIOHO010001040.1 GCA_019912905.1 Anaerolineae bacterium | reverse complement strand
GCTGGCGGGTATCGGACAGGGGCCGCCAATCGATCGGCAGCCCCTGTGCGGAAAGTGCGGCGATTAACGGCGATACTTCGCCATCTCGCTGTCAATGCGTGACACCGCAAGGTTCAGGGACTCGGTGACATCTGCGCCAGTTCGGATATCCTGGAATGCATTCTGGAGGATCTGCTCATATTCCAGATAGCCGGGAGTGACCGGGCGGGGATAGGGGTTGACCGTTGCTTCGTCGGCGGCCACACGCAGATAGGACGCCGGCGGTTCGGCAAACTGTTCATCGGTTGCGAACAGCGCCAGCACGGACTTCTCCGCCGGGAAGTCGCCGCTGCCTTTGCGCCACCAGGTTTCGGCACCCTTGCCCGTCGAAATCCAGTGAACGAAGCGCTTGGCGGCTTCGGGCTGCGCAGTATTTTTGTTCACGCCAATGTGCCAGCTGCCGGTCGGCGTCACGATCTCACCGTCGGCAAAATAGGGATGGCGCGACACGTTCCAGTTGAATTCTGCATTATCGCGGATCAGCCGGTTAATGTTCCACGGCCCGGCGATAAACATCGCCAGTTTGCCGCCTGCGAAAAGATCAGCTGCGCTCACGGTGTCGTCCTGGGGTGCGGCCTTGAGCACATTGAACATATCGGAATAGTAGGTGAAGGCCTGGACCCAGGCTTCGGAGTTGATGACCCCATCGACCGTCAGACCATCATCGCCAATAGCTGTGCCGCCCAGACCCACCGGCATCGGCTCCAACTGGTAAATGCGATTGGTCTGTTCCCAGGTGAAGCCCCAGATGTCGGTGACACCGTCGCCATTTTCGTCAAAAGTCAGCTGGGGTGCGACTTCGGCAATCTGTTCCATCGTCCAGCGTTCATCCTGGCCGGGCGGGGTGATGCCCGCTTTTTCGAAGATGTCGGCATTGTAGAACAACAGTTGGGTGGAGGTGCTGACCGGGGCGGCCAGCAGTTCGCCGTTGTAGGACCCCGCCGTCAGAGCGGCGTCGAGCCAGTCGGCGCGTTCTTCATCGTTGAAAGCATCATCGAGGGGCAGCAGCCAGTTCCGCAGGCCGTAGCCAGCCACCAGCGGGACGTCCACCGAGATGACATCCGGCGTGGGGCTGCCTGCGCCGAAGCGGACCTGAATTTGCTCAAACAGCGAGTTGAAGGGAACCTGTTCAGCCTCGACATGAATATCCGGGTTTTCGGCTTCGAAATCCGCAATCACATCCTCGACGCCGTTCCAGTCAAGAGTCAGCCAGGTGATGGTCGTGGGTTCCTGAGCAGAAACCGGCAGCAGCGACAGCATCAGGGAGGCGGCCAGAACCAGAAGAAGAAACAAAGGTTTTTTCTGTAACATCTCAAACTCCTTTTGCACAGAAGCATCTTCTACCCCTTTGAGCCGGGGCAGACATTCGTTAAAATCTATATTAATAGCATGTACAAGGTGCGATCAACCTATTTTGTGCCGTGTGCGTGCCAGTTTGTGCCAGAAAATTCTTGTGTGGATGATGATTTCTTACGACGACTTCAGCGAATTCGTGTCCAGCGCCTACCAGCATCTGTATGATTTTGTCTATCTGCGGACTCATCCGCTGGTGAAACACATGGCTGCCGAGGCGCAGGCCAGCGGCAAGGAACGCGGGTGGCGGCTTCATCATCTGCTGCTGGAAGCTATCCGCGAACTGGACCCTGGCCCAAAGGTACCCCCCTACTCCAGAGAATGGCGGCGGCATCGACTGATGTCCCTGCGTTACATCGACGGGCTGGAACCCCAGCAGGTCGCCGATCAACTGTCGATCAGCCGGCGTCAGTATTATCGGGAACATGCCGCCGCGATGGAGGCCATTACCCAGGTATTCTGGGGCCGGTTCGCCGCCAGCAGCACGGCCCCGCTCCCCAACTCGCTGCTTCAGCAGGAAATTGCCCGGGTTGCTCAGCGCGAGCATCAGGCCGACCTTCAGGATGTCATAGGCGGTGTGCTGTCGCTGCTTGGCACGACCCTGGAAGAACGCCAGATCGAGGTCCGGCTTTCCTGCGAGGATGCGCTCCCCCCGGTGATGATCGGCCACAATCTCCTCAGGCAGGTTTTGCTGGGCATCCTGGGGTACATGATCGAGAACGCCGCCCGCACAACGCTGCGCCTGACAGTCAATACCGTAAATGGCGGCATCTGTCTGCGCATCCAGTCACGTTCCCCCGGCAGGCTCAGCCTGGCGCAGGCTCAGGAGCGGATCGCGCCGCTTCAGGAAATGCTCAGCCCGCCCGATGCCCTGCTGACGGTCATGGAACCGGAATCGCACGGGTTCGGACTGCAATTGATGCTGCGGACCGACCGGCGCGCCACTATTCTGATCGTCGATGACAATGCGGATATGCTGGCGCTCTATGAGCACTACCTGACCGCCAACCACTTTCAGGTGATTCGGACCGACCATGCGGAGGCCGCCATCGATCTGGCAACACGGATGCAGCCTGCGGCAGTCATCCTCGACCTGATGATGCCCGATCAGGATGGGTGGGAAGTGCTGCGGGCGTTGAGTACTGAACCGGCGACTGCCCACATCCCGATTGTGATTTGCAGTGTCCTTAAACAGAAAGAACTGGCGCTCACCCTGGGGGCGGATATCTTCCTCGAAAAACCGATCAATGAAGCCGATCTAATGGCTGCGCTGCATGCGCTGGACTGACAAGCATGATCCTCATTCGTAATCGAAACAACCCGATCTGGGAAAGCCTGATCCAACTGCGGGTCAGCGCCCTGCACAAAATCGCCTGGATCACAGGAGCGTGCGGCTGGATGGCGCTGGCATGGGCGCTCTGGCCGGTAATCGGGGTGGCGCTCGACCGGCATTCGATGCGACCCATCAGCGTATTCCTCCTGGCCGTCGCCATCCTCAGTTTTCTGCTGATTCAACAGAATATTATCCTGGCGGCCATCATCCAGATTGTCGGCGTGGTGATGAGTATTATGGGTGTCATCGGCATCTTTCATTCGATGGACGCCGTGCATCTGTTTGCCATCCCGGTGATTCTGGCGAGCGTCCTGTTAGGTCAGCGCGCCGTGATCGTGACCACCGCGGTGGCGATCGCCTTTAATGGACTCATCGCGCCGGGCTGGTTGGGGGTGCCCTGGCAGAATTTCATCACGCCGACGGTCATTCTGATTCTGATCGCCATTGCGGTCATCATTTCGACCCGTAATCTCTACACGGCCCTGTGGTGGGCGCTCGACGGCTTCGAAACGGCGCGTCATAATCAGGATATTGCTCGTGAACGTAAAGCCGAGCTGGAGAATGTCCTCAAGAGCCTGGATATTGCCGCTCATAATCTGCGCCGCCTCAATTATGCGCTGTCGCTGGCCCAGGAGCGCGCAGACGAAGCGCGCCAGCTCAAGCAGCAGTTCGCCCAGACGATCAGTCATGAGCTGCGAACCCCGCTCAATCTGATTGTCGGTTTCACCGAGTCCATGATTCAGTCGCCGGAATATTACGGAGAGCCGCTGCCATCGCGGTATCTGCGCGATCTCAGCATCGTCTATCGCAATGCCAATCACCTGCAAAATCTGGTCAACGATGTGCTGGATCTGGCGCGGATCGAAGCGGCGCAGATGACGCTTCAGATTGAACGGCATGTGCTGACGGTGCTTCTCGAAGACATGATTCACATGGCCCAGAGCATGACCGAAACGCACGGTCTGACGTTTCAGGCCGACATCGAAGCGAATCTGCCGGATGTCTGGATGGATTCGATTCGCATCAAGCAGGTCATCTACAACCTGCTGAGTAATGCCGTTCGTTTTACCCCCCAGGGCGGCATCACCTTGCGGGTGAGCAGGCAGCCACAAGCGATCCTGTTCGAAATCGCCGATACCGGCATCGGCATTGAGGCTGCCGACATCACCCGTATTTTCGAGCCATTCTGCCAGCTTGAGAATCCTATGCGGCGGCGGGTGGGCGGAGCCGGTTTGGGGC
>JAIOHO010001039.1 GCA_019912905.1 Anaerolineae bacterium | reverse complement strand
CTGGCGCATTCACCAACCATTTTGTGGACCAGCTTGGGGGTTAAACGGTGCGGGTCTGTGTGCGTAACTTAAGCGTCCACTACCAGACGCCGGGGGGTGAGGATCTCCCGGCTCTGGGTCCTGTGACCTTTCAAATCGATTCGGGGACGTTTGTGTCGCTGGTGGGTCCCAGTGGGTGCGGCAAGAGCACGCTGATTCGCCTGATTGCCGGGTTACAGAAGCCCTCACGCGGCGAAGCCCTGCTGGATGAAACGGTGATCACCGACCCGCTGCCCTCGGTGGCGCTCATGTTTCAGGATGCCAACCTGATGCCCTGGCGCACCGTGCGGGACAATATCGCGCTGCCGCTGGAACTGGCGGCTGTCGAAAAGGCACAGCGTTATGCCCAGGTGGAGGCCCTGCTGCCAGCGCTGGGTCTGACGGATTTCGCGCTGGCTTATCCCGGCGAACTCTCTGGTGGCATGGCCCAGCGGGCCGCGTTGGGCCGGGTGCTGATTCAGAAGCCGGAGGTCCTGCTGCTGGACGAACCCTTTGGCGCGCTGGATGCCCTGACCCGCGAGCAGATCAGCTTCGACCTGCTGCGGATGTGGACCCAGCAGCGGCAGACGGTGCTGATGGTGACGCACGACATCAATGAGGCTGTGCTGCTTTCCGATCGGGTGCTGGTGATGACGGCCCGTCCCGGCCAGATTGCGGCAGATGTCTCGGTAGCACTGCCCCGGCCACGCCGCCTCGATCATATTTACAGCGATCTATTCACGCATACGGCTCAGGCCGTCCGGGAGGCTATTGCCCTGTGAGTTGGAACGGGCTGTTCAGGGCGGGGTGATCCGGGCGGTGATCCCAAAGGTGCTGCCCTGGCCGGGGGTACTGCGGACATAGACGTCGCCGCCGACCGCCCGGGCGATGGACTTGACAATCGCCAGTCCAAGCCCGGTGCCGGGTACAGCACGCGTCATGGGTGCGCGGTAGAAGCGTTCGAACAAGCGCGTCTGCTCCTGGGGCGGGATGCCGGGGCCATCGTCCGTGACTTCGATGTGCAGCATCGGCCCTTTGACAAAGGCGCGCAGGATGATGTGTCCGTTTTCGTCGATGTATTTCGCGGCGTTGTCCAGATAATTAATCACGGCCCGGCTGATCAACTGGCGATCGAGCTGCACCCGCGGCAGATTGTCTTCCAGGTCCAGGGTCAGTTGAATCTTGTTTGCCATGACCACGGCCTGCATCTGGTGGCAGGCTTCCCGCAGCAGGCTGACCACATCCACTTCTTCCGGCTCGACCCCATAACCGGCTTCGATCTGTTCCAGGCGCAGGACATCGTCAATCAGGGCCTGAAGGCGATCCACGCCGTTTTGCGCCAGTATGAGCAGTTCGCTGACGGTCTCGTCCGTCGCTTCGATCATCGTGTCCAACAATTTGAGCGAGTTGATGGTCACCCCCAGCGGGCTGCGCATATCATGCGCGGCGGCGGCAATATACTGCGCCCGGGCAAGTTCCGCCGTTCGCCGGTGGGTGACATCGCGGAAGACGATCACCCAACCATCCGTTTCGCTGTTCTGCTCTACCTGTTTTTCATAATGTACGGGTGAGGCGGTGATCGAGACGGTCTGGCCGGTTTCGAAAGTCACCTCAAACGATTCCTGTTCGCCGGAGCGTGTTTCCAGCGCCCGCAGCAGCAGGTCGCGCACGTGAGGATCGATCGGAATCTCGCGCAGCGGTGTTTTCACAAGTTCCGTCCGCCAGAAGGCAAACATGCGTTCCGCCTGCTCGTTGATATGACGAATGCGGCCTTTCTGGTCGGTGGCGATAATGCCGTCCGTGGTCGAGTCGAGGATGGCTTTCAGGTTATTCTGGTTCTCCAGCGTAGCCTCATACAACTGGGCATTGTGGAGCGCCACGCCCACCGTATCGGCAATCGCTTCCAGTACGCCGATGATATCCGGTTCAAAGCTGTTGGGTTTGCTGCTCATAATGCTGAGGATGCCGATGACTCTGCCGCGTGCATGCATGGGAGCCATCACGATCGAGCGGAAATCCTCTTCCAGAAAACTTGGCACGGCCAGTTCTTCGCTGCCATCCAGGTTGTTATCCAGCACCGCCTTGTTGCTGCGCAGCACACGCCCGGTCATGCCCTTGCCGAAGGGGATGCGCATCGGACGTTCTTCGAGGTTGCGCGCCCAACCCCGCTGTGCCCGCAGCACCACCTCCTGGGCTTCTTCGTCAATCAGGCTGATACCGCCAGCCTCGGCTTCCACGATTTGCAGCACTACATCGAGCGCCGTGTCCAGCGTGACATCCAGGTCAAGGGATTGGCCGACGGTCGCCGCGACGGTGTTGATGGCCGCCAGTTGATCTACCCGGCGCTTGACTTCGCGGGTGAGAAGCTGATTCTGTAGGGTCAAACTCGATAAATCGGTCACAGATATTCTCGCGCTGAGTTTGGCAGATCTATACCGTTTGCTTACCAATGATAGTAACTTGTGCGATGTTGCGCAATGCTTGTGGTAAACTCGCGTTTGAACTCACCAACTGAAGAG
>JAIOHO010001038.1 GCA_019912905.1 Anaerolineae bacterium | reverse complement strand
GGGTCACCGCCGATACAGGCGCGTTCGAGGCGGCTTTTGGCCCAGGCTGGCAGGCACACATTCCGTCCACTGCTCAGGCGAAGCTGCTGCCACATCGCTATACCCTGCCCTTTCCCGAACCGTCGGACGTGGTCTGCCTGCGCGATCAGGTCATCGACCCCCGCCCCGACACGGGCCGCCCGCTGCTGGCCGACCTGTGGAAGCCGCCGCCCTGGATCGAGCCGACAGGCATGGCGATCATCTACCTGCACGGCAGCGGCTGGCATTATGCCGACAAGGATTTCGGCACACGCTTCACCTGGCGCTACCTGGCCGCTCAGGGGCACCTGGTGCTCGACCTGGCCTATGGGCTGGCCCCGGAAACCGACTGGCGCGGCATGGTGGCCGATGTTCATCAGACCGTCGAATGGCTGAAGACCCACGCTGTCGAGCATCAGCTCAACCCGGCGCGCATCATCCTGATGGGAGCCTCCGCCGGGGGACACCTGGCGCTGCTGGCTGCCTATACCGCCCCGGAAGCGGCTTCCATCCGGGCGGTGATTTCCTATTATGGGGCTGCCGATCTGGAATTCTTCTACCGCTACAGCAGCCAGGGCTTCGGGGAATCCTGGCTGGACGACATGGGCTTCGGTCAGATGGCTCGCACCGTCACCACCGAACTGCTGCGGCTGTATGAGCGCCATGTCGATGCGGTCGGGCGGCTGCGGCTGGACGAAGTCGGCGTGCTTGTCCCGGCCCAGATGATCGCCAACTGCCTGGGTGGGACGCCCGACGACTGCCCGGACGTCTACCGCGAAGCCTCGCCGCTGACGCATGTGGGGCCGCACTGTCCGCCGACTCTGCTCATCAACGGGGCGCACGACCTCGTCATGAAACCGGCCATGAGCCGCCGCTTGCAGCGCGCCTTGCAGCAGGCGGGAGTCCCGGTGGTCTACGTCGAACTGCCGGATACCGAACACGGTCTGGATTTATACGCTCAGCGCATCGCCCCGGCGTTCCAGGCCGCCACGTATGATGTCGAACGCTTCCTGGCGCTGATGAATTAGGCGCGCTCGGTGACCACCATCACGTGCTCCGGCCCGTAAAAGTCGTCGCCCCAGACCGAGGCGATCCAGCGGCCATCCGGCGAACGATAATCGGCAGGCGGATACCCTTCGGGGTAGCCCACCATTAGCAGCGTCTCCGGCGGCGTCACCAGCGCAGCGGTTACTTCAGCAATCTGCTGCGCCGGATCGGTCCCTGCCGGGTCGAAGCGCCAGAATGTCGGCGGGGTAAAGGTGCAGCGTGTCTCATAATAAAGGATATTGTCGGCAGACCAGCCCAGAATCTCGTGCTGGCAGGCCTTGCCGTCGAACAGGTTCACCAGGCCATCGATGGTCGCATCCACGAAGGTCTGCCGGGTGGGAATCGCCCGGACGTCGAAGCCATGCGCATTCAGCCAGGTCACATTCGGCATCATCTGGAACACCAGCGGCAGCGCCACGACGCTGAGTACGGTCAGACCTGAGGTGACCCGTGCCGTGCGACCGGCCCGGCCCCGCAGCAGCACCCAGCCGCACACGGCCAGCACCAGCAGACTCAGCAGCGCATAACTCAGCGCCTGGCTGAACAGCACCGTATCGGCGAACATGGTCATCACGAACGGAAACGTTACCCCGGCCAGCAGTGCGCCCGGCAGCGGGGGAAGGTTGTTGCCGCCGGTCAGCCGAAAGAACTGGTCGAGCAGCAGCACGACGTAGGGCGAGACGAAAATCAGCGCACCGGGCAGCAGCACCCACCAGATGCGGCGGGTCCACAAGGCCTGTCGAAGTCGCAGCAGCATAAGCCACCTCCTTGGTCCGCCCCAGTATAATCAGAATTGGGTGCGAGAGGCTCGAAGCGCCGGGAAAGCAGTGGAAATGGTTAATGTAATTTTAGGGATGCGGTGATGGGTGACCGACAGGTGGGCGACGCAAGCATCGCCCCTACAACAAGCGGTTTATGGAGAGTGATTAAAACCGCGGCGGCCCCTGCTCGATGCGCTGGCGGATGGCCGCCTCCGGCCAGGGTCCCCGCTCGTCCCAGCCAAAGGCCCAGGGGTTGACATTTTCCAGCCACCAGGTCACGCCGATTTCGGCATACGGCTCGACCAGCGCGCGGTCCTGCGCCGGGTTGCCGGTGGAGCGGCCTGCGTGCGCCACGTCGAACTGGCGATTGCCGCGCTGCGCCGCCACGTAGTCAATCGCCCCCCGCATGGCCGCGACGGTGACCATGCCGCCGATCCCGGCCTCGTGGGTCAGCGGAAACACCCCATCGAAACGCGCGGCCCGGCGCATCGGCTTTTTGTGCGGCCAGAAGCCCGCCACCCAGATGGGGATGCGCGGCGACTGCACCGGCTTCGGCAGGAACTGGACGCCCGTCGCCCGCAGGTGCTCGCCGATATAATCGACTGGCTCTCCGCTCCACAACCGGGTCAGAATCTCCAGCCCTTCGTCGAGCAGCACCCCACGTTCGAGGTCGGTCGCGGCTTCGCCC
>JAIOHO010001037.1 GCA_019912905.1 Anaerolineae bacterium | reverse complement strand
CATCATGCCATACCCGCCTCAAAAAAGTTTGCATCCAGTGCCATCGCCTGCTGGAACTGTCCTGGAACATCTGCCCGCACTGTGCCACAAGCCAGGTCGCTCAGGACAATGCCGAATGGTACACGACGAGCCAGCAGCCTGCCCCGACGTCTCATACTGAACTGCGAACAGAACCGCGCAGTCGTGTGCGTCGGAGGACAGAGTCGCTGGAGTTTGTGGATGGTGATGAGTTTTAGGGGCGAGTCAGGCTAGAGTTCGCCTGATTCGCCGACAATGTGAAGCTTAAGGAAGTTGGTCTGCCCCCCGATACCAAACGGCACACCTGCGATGATCACCAGGCTGTCGCCCCGCTCGATTAATCCCGAATCGTTGGCTGTGCGCACCACGGTCGTAATCATCTCGTCAATGGTATGGAACTGCGGCGTCATCATGGGGATTACGCCCCAGACCAGTGCCATACGGCGATAGGTAACATCGCTGGGGGTCACGCAGATGATGGGAGTTCGAGGGCGTTCTTTGGCGACACGGCGCGCGGTATAGCCAGTCAGTGTAGAGGTCACAATCGCTTTGCAGCGCAGCACTTCGGCAATCTGGCCGGTAGCCTGGCTGATGGCATCTGAGATGACCTCGCGCCCCTGGGCATTTGGCGGGTAAATGGGTTTGATCTCGCGTTCACCCAACAGATTCTGCTCGGCGATGACCGCTATCGTCGCCATCGTTTCCACCGCCGTGATGGGAAATTTACCGGTGGCCGTTTCGTTGCTCAGCATGACGGCATCCGTGCCATCCATGATGGCGTTATAGACATCGCTGGCTTCCGCCCGCGTCGGACGTGGATTATCGACCATCGAATTGAGCATCTGTGTGGCGGTGATCACGGGCTTGCTGGCGATATTGCACAGCCGGATGATATGTTTCTGATGGACTGGAACTTCTTCCGCCGGCGTTTCCACTCCCAGATCACCGCGGGCCACCATGACTGCATCTGTGGATGCCACAATCGCGTCGATATTCTCAAGGGCTTCATGTTTTTCGATCTTTGCCACAATCGCCGGTGGGTTGGCCCCGCCGAGATGCCGCATCAGCCAGCGCAGCTCGCGCAGGTCTTCTTCCGAGCGGACAAAAGACATGGCGATGTAGTCCGCATTTTTCTGTAACGCAAATTCCACATCGGCACGATCTTTTTCGGTAATGGCCGACAGTGTTAACTTAGCAGTTGGGGCAGTGATCCCTTTCCGCGAGGACAGCTTACCGCCGATGATGACTTCACAAGTCAGTGTTTCGGATGACTGCTCACGGACGACAAACTCCAGATTGCCATCGTCCAACAGCAGTGACATGCCCACTTCGATGTCCCGCACAAACTCTGGATGGGGCAGGGCAATCGTGTATGGATCATCGTTTCCGGCCAGCTTCTCATCCAGGGTCAGACGAATGGTGTCACCGGGTTTGATGATCTGCGGTTCGTTGGCGACCTTGCCAATGCGGATCTTGGGGCCCTGGAGATCGCACATAATCGCAATGACCGCATTTTCATCGGCGGCTACACGACGGATACGGTCAATCACCTCACCGTGCGTCTCGTGCTCACCATGCGAAAAATTAATCCGCGCGACATTCATACCCTTGCGGATCATCTGCCTCAGCGTTTCCTCGTCGCTCGAAGC
>JAIOHO010001036.1 GCA_019912905.1 Anaerolineae bacterium | reverse complement strand
CGCGTAGCGCAGCGCATACGGTTCGAGATCGGCGTCGATGGTGTAATCCGTTGAAGCGACCAGCGGCACCGAAAATGCCCGGCTCAACATGAGGCTGGACGAGGCCGTCATGGTGCCATATTTCCGGACCGGCAGCACGGTATGGTCGATGAGCGGCAGGATAAAATGGCACTGCTGAAGCTGCTCGGCGAACCGGTCGAAGGGTTCATAATCCGCCGCCTGAACGTGAATGACCGACCCGAGAAGGCCGTGCGCCCTGGCCTGCCCGATGAACTGCTGTCCCAGAGGGTTGGACGCCCGGCCCAGCACATGAATCGCGATCTGATCCGCCAGCGGAGACTGGCTGATCCGTTCGAAATTTGCCATCAGACCGGCGAAGTTGCGCCAGTTTTTGATCTGGCCGAGGATGGCGAAGTGGACCCGGCCATCCGGTGAGGAAAACGTGTACGGCTCGGTGTGCACATGATCGGGGTAATAGACGAGATGCAGCAGCGACAGCTTGGAGCCGACGCGCACAGGCAGGTGCGCCTGGGTATGGGCATAGACCTGCGGCGAGAGGACATAAATGCGGTCGGCCTTGCGCAGCAGGAGCGGATGCAGCGGTCCCTGATTGAACCGGGTGGCTTTCCAGTTGTGGACGATGAAGCGAATCGGGCGGCGCTGCAAGAACTCGAACAGCCCGTGACTGAGGGGCGTGAATGTGTTGAACAGGATGAAATCATAATCGCCCCGGAACGCCTGAAAAAAGGCGCGTGCCAGACTGACGTAGCGGCTGTCAGGCAGTTCGATCCAGGTGACCCGGTCGCGCAGCCTGGACAGGAGTTCCCGCTCCAGATTCTGAGCGTTGATCAAAATCGTCACTTCATAACCCGCTTCCAGCAGCAGGAGGCACTGGGGATAGAGCACGAAACCATGCACGCTGGTGAGTTCGACCAGGAGCACGCGGCGGGATGTCTGCGATTGAGGAGGATTCATTACCCTACACGGCTTACATTCGCTCAGAACTGAACGAAGTATGCCATCGAATCGGGCCAGGCGAAAGCGGTCAGCCGACGCCGGACAGGGTAATCTCCTCGGCCAGATGGCACGAAACCCAGTGATCCGGTTCCAGTTCGCGCCACTCCGGGGTTTTTTGTTTACAGATGTCTTGGGCGAAGCGGCAGCGCGGGTGAAAATGGCAGCCCGCCGGTGGGTTGACCGGGTTGGGGACGTCGCCGGTCAGGATGACGTTCGTGCCGGTGCGATCCGGGTCGGTGGACGGCACCGCCGCCAGCAGCGCCTCGGTATAGGGATGCAGCGGGCGAGCATACAGCCGTTCGGCGTTCGCCAGTTCGACCACCCGGCCCAGGTACATCACGGCGATGCGGTCGCTGATGTGCTCGACCACCGCCAGGTCGTGGGCGATGAACAGGTAGGTCAGGCCGAAATCGTCTTGCAGTTCCTTGAGCAGATTGATCACCTGGGCCTGAATCGAAACATCCAGCGCCGAAACCGGCTCGTCGCAGACGATCAGCTTGGGGTTGAGGGCCAGGGCACGGGCGATGCCGATGCGCTGGCGCTGGCCGCCGCTGAAGGCGTTCGGATAACGATTCATGTATTCCGGGCGCAGGCCGACCCGCTTGAGCAGTTCGCTGACGCGGAATTTGAGTTCGTCGCTGCTCAGGCGTTCATGGACCACCAGCGGTTCGCTGACGATGTCCAGCACGGTCATGCGCGGGTTGAGCGACGAGAACGGGTCCTGAAAGATGATC
>JAIOHO010001035.1 GCA_019912905.1 Anaerolineae bacterium | reverse complement strand
ACGTCAAGGATTTCCTCAGCCGAGATCAGATACCCTATCGCTGGCTGGATATTGAACAGGACGAAGACGCCCGCCAGTTGATCGAATCGCTCAGCCCGGAAACACCGCGGCTTCCGGTTGTGATCTTCCCCGGCGGCGACGTCCTGATCCAGCCCGATCAACAGGTATTAGCGGAAAAGGCTGGCCTGCACACACGAGCGACTCAGCCGTTTTACGACCTCCTCATCATCGGCGCAGGCCCGGCGGGTCTGGGTGCCGCAGTCTATGGAGGTTCCGAAGGACTGCGCACGATCATGATCGAAAAACACGCCACCGGCGGCCAGGCTGGGACCAGCTCGCGCATCGAAAATTATCTCGGTTTTCCGAAAGGTCTCAGTGGGGCCGATCTCGCCCGGCGGGCGACTACCCAGGCGCTGCGCTTTGGTGTCGAAATCCTGGCCTCTCAGGAAGTGGTGCGCGTGCGCATCGAAGATCCCTATCGCTACGCCGTGCTCTCAGATGGCACCGAACTGAGCTGCCACGCCATGATTATTGCGACCGGGGTGACGACGCGCCGCCTGGAGGTGCCGGGCATCGACGCGCTGACCGGGGCAGGGGTCTATTACGGCGCGGCGCTCTCGGAAGCGGCATTGTATCAGGGCCAGCATATCTATGTGGTCGGCGGGGCCAATTCCGCAGGGCAGGCGGCAGTATTTTTTTCACGTTATGCCAGCAAAGTGACGCTCGTCGTGCGGGCCACCTCGCTGCAAAGCGGCATGTCCCAGTATCTTGTCGATCAAATTCAGGCCATCGACCACATCGAGGTGCTGACTCGTACGGAAGTGATTGGCGTCGAAGGCGATGACCGACTGCGTGCCGTCATCACCCAGAACAGTGATTCCGCCGAGGTGCAAAAAAGGGAGGCCGCCGCGCTGTTTATCTTCATCGGGGCTATCCCGCATACGGGGATGATCGAAGACGCGGTCGAGCATAACCGCGCGGGTTTTATCCTGACTGGCTCCGATCTGATGCGCAATGGTGTCCGGCCCAAAGGTTGGAAGCTCAAACGCGACCCGTTCTTTCTGGAAACCAGCGTGCCGGGGATCTTTGCCGCCGGTGATGTGCGCCAGGGCGCGGTGCGACGCGTAGCCTCGGCGGTGGGTGAAGGCGCTATTGCAGTCAGCCTGGTACATCAGTATCTGAGGTCGGTATGATTGACGACCTGCTGCGCAAAATTCCACTGTTTGCCAATATGCCGGAGGCGGACCTCAACCGCATCTGGAGCATTGTTGAAGAGATGGACCTGCCCGCTGGCGAACAGCTCTTTGAAGAGGGCAGCGTGGGTGACCGGGTTTACGTCATCCGGGCGGGCCAGCTTGAGATCTTCAAGAATTCCAGTGGGCGAGAAGTGCTGCTGGCGGTGCGCGGGCCAGGCGATGTAATCGGTGAAATGTCGCTGATGCTCGACGAAGCGCCGCGTATGGCGACCGTGCGGGCGCGCACCCCCAGCCAGCTGATGGTCATCAACCAGAAACAGTTTAACCAACTGCTCGACAGCAGCCCATCCGCCATGCGTGCAATGCTTGAAACCGTACTCAGTCGCTGGCGCGAAAATTACGCCTTGCTGCGCCAGAGCGAAAAAATGGCCCAGATTGGCACCCTGGTGGCGGGGGTTGCGCATGAATTGAACAATCCATCCGCAGCGATTCAGCGGTCCACCGAGCAGTTGCAGGCCACGATGCTTGACCTGAACAGACACTATGATCAGCTTTATGCGCTGGGCCTGGAACCCGCTCAGCTTGCGGTCTTGCAGGCACTGGCTGCCCAGATTCCCGACCGCATTGCCAGTGCACCCCGACTCGATACGCTGGCGCGCGTCGATCGCGAAACCGAAATCGAAATCTGGCTGGACGCGCGGGGAATCCCGACACCCTGGGAGTATGCCTCGACACTGGTCAGCCTGGGCTATGAGGCTCGCATGTTGAACGAATTGGCGGATCGATTCGCGGGTGTGGACCTGGTCGGGGTCATCCGCTGGTACAGCGCCGTCTACACCGCACAAAGCCTCATGAGCGAAATTCAGCAGAGTGCTGAGCGCCTGTCCGGGATTGTGAAAGCCTTAAAGTCTTACTCGTTCCTGGACCAGGCGCTGGTGCAGGTGGTAGACCTTCATGAAGGGTTGGACAATACGCTGACGATCCTGCGCCACAAAATGAAGGGGATCGACGTGCGGCGGGAATATGACCTGGATCTCCCCTCCATTGAAGCGCATGGCAGCGAACTCAATCAGGTCTGGACCAACCTCCTCGACAACGCCGCAGATGCGCTGAATGGCCGGGGCGTGATTATCATTCGCACCCGCCAGGAAGCCGACCAGGTCGTGGTCGAAATCGAGGATAACGGCCCGGGCATCCCGGAAACAGTTCTGCCGCGTATCTTCGAAGCCTTCTTTACGACCAAACCGCCTGGCAAAGGCACCGGACTCGGCCTGGACATCAGCTACAAGATCGTCGTACTCCAGCACCAGGGCGATATTCGAGTTTCCTCCGAACCCGGTAAAACCTGTTTTCAGGTCTGGCTGCCACTGTCGAGGCCGTCCGCAGGCGGATGAGGCTGTCTGCTGAGGCACACCGGATCGCGGCCCAACGGGGATATGCGCACGGAGAGTGACCTCTATTCTGGTCCCAACGGACGGTTAATCACCCAGTTCGCCTTGTAGACCGAAAAACGCCTGCCCGGTCAGAGCAAGCGTTTCGATGGTTTGTGCGGGACCGCTGCTGGCGAACGGGCGCGGCCTAGATGTAGTCGCTGTGCTTGGTTTTCTCGGGTTCATCTTCTGGCTGCCAGTCGCCCCACTTGCGCTTTTCCCACATCCCGCCATCCTGCCGCCGGTGCTGACGGATGCCCCAGAAAATCAGCCCCCCGATCAGCAGCGGAATCCATAACCCTGTATGGAACAGCATGAACAGCATGAAGA
>JAIOHO010001034.1 GCA_019912905.1 Anaerolineae bacterium | reverse complement strand
GGGCGGTGCCATCGCGCCGCTGCCCACCAGCCAGACCTATGTCGTCCAGCAGGGCGACAAGATGGTCTATCTCGCCGCCTCATTTGGGGTGGATCTGCTCTGCCTCGCGCGGACCAACGCCATCGGCAACCCCGATTATCTGCGCGTGGGCGAAACGCTGCGCATCAATTACGCCGAGTGCCGCATCACCAGCACCGAGGTCGCCGACGCGTTTCACTGACGCTTGATCCAGAGACGATTTCGACAGACATAGGTGCTGAGTCCAGAGTGCTGAGGAAAAACAGCGGGTCGAAAGAGTCGTTTGGACTCATTGCTCAGCACTCAAACCTCGGTACGGTCACAGCAGATCAGCACTTACGAACAGACCCATAGTCCGGTGAGCCACCAACCTCAGGCCGATTTCCGCCCGGCAATAATCAGGTGATGATTGGCGAAGGTGGCTTCCGGCGTGCCGATATGCCCGGCAGCCATCCATGCCGCCGCCGCGGGTGGAGCCACCTTCAACAGCACCTGAAGCCGTTCGATGTCCTCGTCGGTATTCCCCTGCATCCGCGCCCAGTGCACCAGATCATGGCGTTTGACCAACTGTTCGGTGTGTTCGACGGTCAATCCCGCCGCCACAAACAGATTCACCCACTCGGTTTCGCCATACACCCGGAAATGGCTGGGATCGCGCAGCTTTTCGAAGGCATCGACATAGCGCGCCGCGTCGTAATCCTCCGGGGAGACCTGATCCTGCACCAGCAGCAGGCCGCCCGCCTTCAGCACGCGTGCGCCTTCCTGCACAAACTGTTGCACGTTCGGAAAGTGATGCGGCGCGATACGGCACGTCACCAGATCGAAGGCGGTGTCCTCAAATGGCAGGCTTTCGGCATCCGCCAGCCGAAATTCGACGTTGGTCACCCCCTGCCCGCTGATGAACGCGCGCGCTTCTTCCAGCATCAGCGGCGTCAGGTCAGAAGCGGTTACACGGGCCACGTGCGGCGCAAACTTCAGGGCGGTGTGGCCGCCGCCGGTGGCGATGTCCAGCGCCACCCAATCCGACTGCGGTTGGGCAATGGCAATCAGCCGGTCGAGTTCTGACCCCTTGGCGTGCGTCTGGTTGGTGACATAGCCCGCCGCATACTGTCCAAAGCGTTCCTGCGAAAGCGATTTTGAATCACTCATGAGCCTGCCCTTTTCAGATGATGAAATTTATCCCTATCATAACGTCGGTTTTGGATAAGCTGGGGTCCACTGGACTCAGGCTGTAAGCTGTGAGCCATTAGCTTTTAGCCGCTCCTGACTGGCTAATGGCTAAAGGCTCACTGCTGGAACAACCCTCCCGACGGGCACCCATCCTGCTGAAGCCGTGCGTGTCATCTTGAATACCACTCCTATAATCATACGCCGGACGCGGGACACCGGTAGAGCGAATCGTTTTGGGCAGGTATCATCATTTTTTATGACAGCATCCCTCATCATCCTGGGAGACTCCACCTGCGAGACCGGCACCTATGTGTTGCGGCTGGCGCTGGCGGAAGCGCTGGAGCTGGCCTTTGGGCACTTCCAGGGCGGCACGCCCGTCGCGCTGCCCGCCGGAGATTGGGTTTACGTCGGGTCGGCCCTGAGTCGCGGTCCGGCCCTGGGGCGGCGACTGGCGCGCCACGCCACCCGCACCGGCAACCAACCGCCTCATGCGCTGAGACCGGCGATTCTGACCGCCTTCGGGATTCCTGCGCCGCGCCAGAAGACGCTGCGCTGGCACATCGACTATCTGCTGGATCGCTCCGAAGGGAATCTGACGCACGGAATCGCGGTCCGCAGCACCACCCGCTTAGAAACGCCGATTGCCAACCTGTTGGTCGAGCAGGGGCAGGTGATCGTGCGCGGTCTGGGAGCCAGCGACGCGCCGGGGGAAACGCATTTACTCTATTGGCCGGGCGGCGAACCCGCCTGGGAGCTGCTCACCGCCCGGCTGATGGCACTGGTCAAACGATAAAACAGGCCCCTTCTCGACTTTCGTGTGGTCTGCCGAACTGGTCGGTCATGGAATCATCGCCCTGCATCCGTTGTCGCCTG
>JAIOHO010001033.1 GCA_019912905.1 Anaerolineae bacterium | reverse complement strand
ACTTTATACAATTCAATCGGCGGCATGCCCTCCAGCCCATTGGCCTGGGCATACACCCGGCTCCAGCGCTCCTGCATCTTCGAGTTTTTGGGCAGGAACTCACCGGTAAAATCACGGTAGCGGCCTACGCTGCCGACGATGCGCTCCAGGAGGACTTCCTGAAGCCCTTTGTAGCTTTCTTCCCGCAGGCGCAGGCGCGTTTTGATGTCCTCGAAGCTGAGCAGTTCCGCAGGCTTGCCGCGCAGCAAGCCGATCATTTCCTTCCAGAAGGCGCGTGAGCGGGCGCTTTGAAACGCGTTCACGCCTTCCAGGTAGTGCAGGTTATTGTTGTCAGACATAACACCTCCCAGACGGGATTTTTACTGACACACTTCAGTATAGTGCGACAGGGGCCATTGTAAAGGTATAGCCATCCTCAACAACATCGCGGTCTGGCTTTTTGTAAATAATTTCACAAATCTTTAGGGCGGAGAGGTCTGACCTGTATCATTGTATATATTTTACGTTAACTTTGCCTTAACGTGACATAAAATCATCGAAACAAAAACGGTGTAAAATGGGGGCTTGTGTAAATTGGAGCAAAAAACGTGACCTATATTCTTGTGACCAACGACGACGGAGTGCATGCGCCGGGTATTCTGGCGCTGGTATCCGCCCTGCGTCAGCTTGGTGAAATCGAAGTCGTGGCTCCGGCCATTAACCAGAGTGCCAGCGGCCATAAAAAGACCCTGCGCCAGGATATCGCCGTAGAAAAAACCACCCTGGAGGATGGCACCTGCGCGCTGGCCGTCTCTGGGTCCCCGGCGGACTGCATCGCGCTGGCCGCGCTGGGCATGATCCGCTGGCCGCCGAGCATCGTCGTGTCCGGCATCAATCGAGGGGCCAATATGGGCCAGGACATCACCTACAGCGGTACGGTGACTGCCGCCCTCGAAGGCGCGATTCACGGCGTTCCTGCCCTGGCGGTTTCCCTGAACAACCAGCAGGCCATGCAGCCCAGCGACTATGAGAACGCCGCGCGCATCGCCGTCAAGGTCGTGCGCAAGGTGCTGGAAAAAGGGCTGCCGCCGCTGACGATTTTGAACCTCAATATTCCCGCGAACGGCCCTACTCCGGCGATTCGCCTTACCCGACAGGGCGTGCGCATCTACCGCGATGAACTGAGTGCTGCCGGTGACATCTACCAGATTGTCGGGCCAGAGCCGACGGGTTTGACGGATGAGGAAGGCACAGACCTGTGGGCGGTCCACAACGGCTATGCCAGCCTGTCCCCCATCCATCTCGACCTGACCGCGCACCGTTTCCTGGCGGACCTGGCCGCCTGGGACATCACCCTCTAGGACGACGCCGGAATATGGACCAGGGAGCCGGGAATTCACCCTGGTCTGTATTCTATAAGGGTCTATAATGGGTCATAAGGGTTCTGACGTCAAGGTGGACTCATTTCCCATTCCGCGAACAGACCCGTACTGAAATCATCAGCGGTGCCACTTATGTTCCCGCAGCCCGAAGTCGGCATCGACATAACCGAGCTTCTGATAGGCGCGTTTCGCCATATCCGAAGACCAGATCCAGGTGTCCGCGTAACCCCGATTGCGGATCTCACGCATCAGGGCGTGGGTAATGGCGCTGCCAAAACCCTGGCGCGAAAATTGGGCGGGGTCGAGATGTCGTAGATGGTGGCGCAGCCGCCCGCATCCAGCAGCGTGCCCGAAGTCACCGGAATGTCGCCCAGATAGCCGATGTAGTGCAGCGAAAAGGCGTCTGGTCCATAACCATGCCGGGCGTAGGCCTCATAGAACGACGACAGTTCACTGCCGAAGCCTGCCTCCGAGACCCGCACCCATTCCGCCATCATGTGGTCGTCGCGGACGGGTTCGATGTGAAAGCCGCTCGGCACAGTCGGACCCGCGCCCAGGGTGGTCAGGTCCGCCCACAGCCAGTTGCCGCCCGGTCCGCCCGGCATCCCGCGCGCTTCCAATCGCCTGCCCAGATCAGCCGGTTGGTCGCCTGGAAACACCATCCAGCCGATTTCGTCGCTGTGCTGGCCGACCTGCGCGAACAAAGCGTCGATGCGTGCTTCGGCGCTGCCATCCGGCCAGTTGGCGCGCAGGATAATGTTGCCGGGGGCTGGTTTGCCACAGACGAACCAGTAGGTTTCCGCATCATAGCTGATCATACCCGGCAGCCCGGCAAACAGGCGCATATAGGCGATCATGTTTTCCTGGATGTGGCGAGGGGTGTCACGGTCCGATAAATCGAGTGGCAGTTCTGGCATAAGATTCCTTTTCCTGAATAAGATTCTTCTACGGTTCAGAATAGCTCATAAGAGATAAAAAGGCGAATTATGCGAGCGGCCTGACACATTTTTGCCATTTATGGGTTGGCAATTATGCACGCCGGAAAGCGGACGAAAGAGAGGAAACGATACGATGATCCCCCATAATCCACAGCCGAAGGACATTTCCACCCTGATGCCGCCGCCCTGGAATTGGGCTGCGATTCCCGGCGGAACGGTAACGCTCGATCACACCGGCGGCTACCTGATGCAGGCGGTCACCGTCGAGGTAGGCGCATTTCAGATGGCGCGTTATCCCATCACCCGCGCGCAGTTTCAGGTGTTTGTCGATGCGCCCGGCGGTTATGGCGAGGCTCGCTGGTGGGATTATTCGGCTGCGGCACGGTTGTGGCGGCTTGAGCATGATGAACCGGCAGTCGATTACGGCCCTGAGGATGCCCCGCGCACGCATGTGAACTGGTATGAAGCGGTCGCCTTCTGCCAATGGATGAGCGCGCAGGCAGGCCACACGATCCGGCTGCCGACTGAAGCGGAGTGGCAGCATGCCGCTCAGGGAGAGGATGGCCGCCCGTATCCCTGGGGCCAGGAATGGGACGATCAGCGCTGCAAGAACGGCGTGACGGCCAAGCACATCGGCCCGGGTTCGGTGCGCGAATTTGAGGGTCCCGGCGACAGTCCCTTCGGCGTGGTCGGGATGGCGGGGAACGTCTGGGAATGGTGCCTGACGAGCTGGAAAACCGGCGCTAACGACCTGCGCGACCCGCATGTGCGTGTGCTGCGCGGCGGTTCGTGGTTCGATGATGTGGTCAGCTTCTTCCGCACTACGACGCGCCAGAGCTGGAACCCGGACCTGACCTCGGATCTGCGCGGCTTTCGCGTCATCCGCACCGATTGAGCCAAGCAAGTCCGCTTGTTACCAGGGTTCTCGCTACGGTCCGGCAGCCCGGCCAATCTCCCAGAATGGAAGACACCGGATCGCAGTTTTTGACCGAATATCCGGTATTCGTTATATTGATAAGTGAAGTATCGATTCGCCCGGTGATCAGGAGGTATGCTGCAACAAAACAGATCGTACAAAATAGTGTGTTATTTCCCGATAAATTGCGTTTACTAAGGAGAAGATGTATGAATCGCTATCTCAGGTTATTGGTACTTGTTCTCCTCTTGGCGCTCGTG
>JAIOHO010001032.1 GCA_019912905.1 Anaerolineae bacterium | reverse complement strand
TCCCCACCCAGCTCAGCTACCAGTGGAGCCTCGTGCTCGATACCACCTGGCTGCCCGACAGCAGCGCCATGATCGCCTCGGTGCGCGACTTTCAGGACACCCGCGATAACATGCTCTGGCGCATCCCGCTGGTCGGCGTGGCCGACAGCGACGCCACCGTCTACCTGCTCAACCGCGATCTGGGCTACCCCGATTACCCGCGCTTCAGCCCGGATGGGCGCTGGCTGGCTTTCCGCAGTGCCTACAACCTCGCTCTGGTCGAGACCAGTAATCAGGCCTGGACGATTCTGGATGACTCGATTAGCGGCAACACCCCGCCGGTGTGGAGTCCCGCCGGCTTTGCCGGGGAAGCCGCCTGCGCGGGCCGGGGGTAGCGGGGGGAGAACAACCGCACCCCTCGCCAATTTGTGACCTTACCCCATCGATTCAGGATAAGGTCAACTTCTCCGGTCTGGACCTCGGCAGCATCCTGGTGGCCTTTATCGGCGCGGTGATCCTCCTGGCGATTCTGCGGATGATCCAGCGGCGGTAAACAAATCGGTTCACAACGCAGCAGGGGCGGTGTCCGGTTGGGCATCGCCCTTTTTTGTTACGAATCCTTGCATCATTCACTGAAAACACAAGATCAACGATACTTCCGCATTATGATCATGGGCATGAACAACAGATGCTCATTGGACATGTCGCTAACATTAAGCTAACCCACAACAAATATTAATTTTCAAACAAATAGAACAGTTTTTCTCAATAGTATCTCATGGCTCACAGCGTGACGAGAACGTTATAATGCAGAATAGTGTTAAATAAAAACAGCCTGGGGCCAATCCAGGCTGTAAGTGAAGGAATAAAAATATGCGACATATCCTTCAACCAAAGTTTACAACGAAAATACCTTGTCAGAACCTATCATTTTTGTGGCCGCGTGTTGGAGTTTACTAACTCTCACGCGGCTTTTTTTGGGATACTTCATGCCAACTCCATCTAGGTGATAGGCGCGGCTTGGCTATTCTAGCAACAGTGGAGAATCCACCATGAGAACCGCACATAAACTGCTATTGCTGCTGCAATCTAAGCCAGAAATCAAAGAGCAACCGGTCCGATGTGAGAAGTGCGCGGCTGAGGGCAAATGTAAAGGTGTTGCCGGCAAGCATGTCACCTACACTTGCCCTCAGTGTGAGCACCAGCAAGAGGTCAACATAGCTTAGTTACCGTTAACCTGCCAGGCCGCACCTGTTACCTAAAACCTATCCAGAGGAGGAATCGCTGTTGATCGGATACTGACCTTAACCATCTTTTTCTTGATCTTTGGGCTTTGCGTTGGGATAAGCGAAAGGTTTCTCATTCGTGATTTACGGTCCCTTATCCTTTTGCGACTTGGAGTCACCACTATGCATTTCAAATAGTTTTGACCCAATGGAATTATAAACCACAACAATATGTTTTGATATTTATTACAAGGATAGAAGACCCAAAACATCACATATGAGGCGGGCAGCTTCTCCGTGTGGATTGAGTCTTCTATCACAAATCTAGGTGTGACATCAGAGTACTCGAGTTGTACACTGGTGTCAATAGAGCAGGAGGGCAATCATGCCTCGCGTTTCACCGTTCTATTCGATCAAGAAATTGGATAGGCAAGTGCATCACAACAATAGCAAGTGTACAGAAGGTGATAACATCCAGCCTGAGAACAAGCGCAGTGGTACTGGTGGCAGGCCACTTTGCAACCACTGCGCCGATCTCAACCGACAAGGTAAGTAGACTACCGGCCCGCCTCACAAAAAGCCCGCGAACTCTCGCGGGCTTACCCCCTAGGCGCTAAGACTGTCGTATACATAAATCTCTGGAATCAATACTTCTCTCGCGTCTGGATGAACAGCGCCTTTTTCTCGCCAGTCATGGTGAAGTCGAAGCCGACCGCCTTAAAAAACTGCTCGTTGGAGGTGATGACCATCACTTCGAGGATGTACTTCTGCCGGGCCAGCTCCACGCAGGCGTTGACCAGCATCTTGCCGATCCCCATCCCCTGCATGGTGGGGGACACCGCCAGACTGCGAATCTCGGCCAGCTTGCGCGAGTAGATTTCCAGCGCGGCGCAGCCCACGATCTCGCCGTCCACTTCCGCCAGATAAAAATTGGGCAGCCACTCCTCCACCTCGTCGTAGGTGCGGCGCAGCAGCGCGCCGGATTCGACATGCGGTTCGATAAAGGTGATGAGGGCGTCGATGTCCTGGCGGGTGGCCGTCCGCAGGATGATGTGGGGCCGGGCAGCGGGGGGCTTCAACTGGTCTTGCGCTTCCATACGAAAAAATTGCCAATCTGCGCTTCGCGCTCGTAATTGAAAATCAACCAATCATTCAATTCATTATACTCTTGAAGCAGCGTATGGGAATCCTCATTCCGGCCCGTCACCCAGGGCATGTAGTCCACCTGGAGCACGAGCACATACGGCGGCAGCGCGGCCCACAGCACCTCGACATTTTCCTGCCGCCACTCGGTGGGATACCAGGGGGCAACCAGCGGAAACTGGAAGATAAAGCGCGTGGCCGGGTTCAGCCCGCTCAGATAGTAGACTTCGGGCCGGAATCCCCAGATGTACAGCGAATCGCCCGGCGCGACCCGCTCCCGCAAGTAGGTCGCCACCGCCAGCGATTCGTCGGCCACGAATTCCCCGGCCTGAAAGCGCCCATAATAGGCGATCTGATCTTCGCGCCCGGTCAGGTAATGCCAGGCGCGCGGCCAGATGCCCTGCCCCTCGATCACCAGCAACAGCAGCACCGTCAGGAACGTCGCCGGAATCTGGCTGCGCCGGGCCAGCCCATTCTGCGCGGCCAGGTTGATCAGACGGTCGAGCGTGTCCGCCCCCATCAGCGCCAGCGGCGGCAGCATGGGCAGCCAGTGATAATCGTAACCTTTGGCCTGCACCAGCATCATCGCCAGTCCGATCAGCGCCCACAAAACGATCATGCCCCACAGTCGCCCGCGCCGCTCCCCGCTGCGCCCCAGGAGGAACCAGACGGCGGCCAATATCCACAGCAGGCCCCACTGCCGCCAGCGAAAGCCGAGCGCCATCTGCATCAGCGCGCCGAAGTCCTGGGGATTGAACGTCAGCGCCGTGTACTGCGCCGTCACCTGCGCGCTGAGGATCAGTTCATCCAGTGCGCCCAACCCCGCCAGAACTGCGATCCCGCCGCCCACGATCAGCAGCCCCCCGGCGAGGAAAGCGAGCAGAGCCAGGATCGCCCGATGTGCCGTATCCCATATTGAGGTCTGTTTATTTCGAAAGTCCCTCCCCCGTGCGAAGCCTCCCTGCGGGATGAGGGAGAGGGACGCTGCGCAGGGGTGAGGTTGGGCAGCCACATACGCCACCACCGGCACGACCGCAAACAGCGCGAAGGGGTACTTGAACCACACCGCCAGCCCGCAGCCCACACCTGCGCCCAGCGCCCACAGCATCCCGCGCCACGATTCGGACTCGTCCGCCGCCTTCACCGCGAAGACCACCGCCAGCGCCATCGGCAGCAGCACGAGGCCATCATTCTGTGTCAGAGTCCAGAAGCTTTCGGTGAAGTAAAACGCCGGAAAAATCACCGCCGCGAACAATCCAACGCGCCAGTGGGCGATCCGACTGCCGAGCCAGAACAGCGCCGCGCTGATGACCGGTACCGCCAGCAGATCGAGCGCACGCAGTGCCGCCGTTGAACTGCCCAGGAGCTGCATCGCCAGCGCGTAGAGGTAAAAGACTGCCGGGGGTTTGGGATTCCACAGATCAATGTAAGGGATTTTACCGTGCAGCAGGCCGCGCCCGATGGTAGCGAACTCGCCCTGGTCGCGCCCCAACGGGTAGGTGAGGGTGGGCAGGGCGATCACCGTGATGACGAGCATCAACCCGCCAAACAGCAGCCAGTCGCGCCGGGTCATAGCCAGCCGATGATCTTTGCCAGCAGGAAGCCGATGCCCAGCGAGGCCAGCAGAAACATCCAGGCGAACAAACGCCCGGTGTCCTGGCCGGGGTTGACGGGCTTCTCCTCGATTCTCACCTTGCCCACCAGATCGACGTAAAAATCGATGTTGATACGGCCTTTGTTCAGGCGCGCCATGTAATCATGACTGCTCACGACCGCCCAGCCGCTGTCCTCGCGGTCCCAATCTTCGCCCAGCCGGTCGCGGATGGCCTGCTCCAGGATGGCTCGGGCCTCCTCGCCAGGGATCGGCTGCATGTCGTCGGTCATCGCCTGTCCTTGTGTCTGCGCACCGCGCCATTATAGCAAAGGAGCGGTCAACTGGATTTAGGGAGAAAGTCTTCCGGTGCATAGGTTTTGCCCATGCGGTCAAGCAGACCATCCCTTAGACCAAGCAGTCGGTAATGGGCTACTTTTGCATCATCATTCTGTCCGACAAGTCCTTGTGCGAACATCAGCGCAATCGAAATAAAATGCCTGATCGACGTGAGTACCGTCATGACCCAACCTCGATGACGGCGGCTGAAGATGATGTAATTCCTTGCCCGGTAATAAGCAATAATGGGATGAAGCGGCCCCTGCGATTCGCCGGACGCCCCACCGATGTGATAAACCACTGCCTCTGGTACAAGAACGGTCGGAACGCCTTCTCGTCTCATTCGGGCGCAATAATCATCCTCTTCAGCATAGAGGAAGAAGGACGTCTCCATAAAGCCATGCTTGCGCACGACAGGTAGCGGTATCATGAAACATGAACCGGCGACATAATCCACAATGCGAGGTTGACGAGTCGGAAAATAAGCATCGAAGGGTTTGCCATGCGTATCACGCCCGAAACGCAGTTGGAGGCGCAGCGAGATATTGCGCAATGGCATATTGAGACGCCAACTTCCTGGGAGACTATCACTCGTTAGGGCCACCCCACCATATATCGCGTCGCCAACCTGTTGATAGACTTTGACAAGCGTCGTCAAAGTCTGTGGATCGGGACGCGCATCATTGTTGAGTATCCAGAAAAGATCTGTCCCGGCATCCGCTAGAGCGTAATTGAGTGCAAGTTCGTTACCGCCTGCATATCCGAGGTTCGTTTCAGACTGGATGATGAACACATCAGGAAAGGCCGCACGTATGCGTTCGATGGATGCATCTGTCGAAGCGTTATCAACCACCACGATAAAATAGTTGGGATAGTCAAGTGTCGCAAGTGCCTCAAGGCAACGAATGGTCAGTTCATATCGGTTCCAATTGAGGATAGAGATGCAGACTTTAGGCCAGATCATGATCATAACCATACTTTATCATCTGCGGTGAGTATCTGACCATTTCATAGAAACTTCGCAATTTTTCATCGTGTTGATAGGCATTTCTACGTGCCGGAATGATGGACGCAACTGCCTCGTTTAGCGCGTCAGGCTGCGTTCGCAGACCTACGAATTCGCACAGGTCTTCGAGTAGGGGTAGTGGATTTTGCAGAAACTCTTCGTAACAGATGGTCCGCGTGCGGACGGCAGGTATCCCAGCAATATGCTCATCGGCGCGCCGGGTGTACATCTCCCACAGCTTGAAACCCTCATCCAGAGTCAGATAATGTGCATTGTAGCGCGGATAGATTCCCCAGCCTAATATGTGTAGCCATCGCCAGCGCAGGAGCTGCCAGCGATCAAAATAGCGTTCAGTCACAAGTTGGCTGCGAACATGCAAGCTCTGGGCTACGTCAATGCCGTTGCGATGGATGTGAATCACGCGTGCTTCGGGGAAAATCTTGAGCCATAAAGGCAGCATATAAGTTGTGCGCGGATCTTTCCAACCCCAAGGAGTATTCATGCTTGCCGGAGTGCGAAACTGTAGATATCGCTGCACGCCGAGATAGCTAATGGTGCGCGGCGTGTTAAGTAAGAATCGAACGTAATTTGTTACCTGATTATAGGCTCGTAAATCGCGTTGGAGGGAGTCATAGGTCTCAGGCAGAATCCAACTACCACCGCTCAACTCCAGAAGCCACTTATTGATTTCAAAAAAGAACTGGGCCTCCTGCATCACATTCTGCCGGACGCCCATGAATAACCCCATTTTTTCCAGGATGTCGGTAATCATGGTTGTGCCGGAACGATGCATCCCAATGACAATGATAGGGTCCATTCAATCAAGTCTCCCGTCGAGAGCGGCGCACGAACAGACCGTACTGCCGGATGACCAGCCACAGGCTGCGCATCTGTGGGCGATCGAGGGCCAGCAGCAGACCCACGTACACCAGGATAAACAGGCCAATTTTGACGATCAGACCAGGCCAGAAGCTGTCGATCGCCATGACGTTCATGACCAGAAAGCTGAGGACAATCCCCGTGAGAACCGCCAGCAGCGGCATCACGAGCAGCGCGGAAATCGAATAATCAACGTAGCGGCGCGCATATCCCAGCATCAGGGCGATGCC
>JAIOHO010001031.1 GCA_019912905.1 Anaerolineae bacterium | reverse complement strand
CCACACCCCTACACCGAACCCTGATCCAGTTCTGAACGCGTGGATAGCCAGGAGAGAATAAGATGCCGCTTAAAAATTATGGTGTCCTCAAGGGTCGTGCCATCGACCGCCGCCTGGGAACCGGTTCGAATCCGCATTATCAGATTCGAGTCACCGATGATGCGACCGATCATCGCATCGCCATCAACGTCAAGTCGCAGGAGTATCCCTCCGAACTGCTGTACTATGTCGTCGATGACCTGCGCCATCCCATCACGGCGGAACTGCCCGATCTGAGCTTTGGCTTTCACACGCTCGAACGCAAACCGGGCGGGGTGGCGCTGGACTTCATACGCGGCAACCTGTTCGACACGACCCGCATGCAGAAGCTGCCGCACGATGTGGCCGGGCCGGATAACGATCTGAATGAACTGCTGGATCGCTATGTGCAGCGGGCGCTGCTCCAGGAAAACGCCATCGTCTATGCTTTTGGCGAAAAATGGGGGCCAGAAACGCAGGCCGACCGCTATTTCGGGTTCAAGCCGGGCAATGGCATCCACGACATTCACATGAATCAGGGCAACTCTGATCAATGGCAGGGTGATGATGGGGTATGGCAGGACGGCGGTGTACTGCTCCATCTGCCAGAAGAAGAACGCTGGGTAGGGTTGTTCCTGGCCTTCCAGTCGCAGGCCTTCCACACCGATGATGTGACCGGCCACCGCCTGGCGATTGTGCCGGAACCGAAGCCAGAGCCGAAACCCACGCCGGCTCCTGAACCGGCTCCCACACCAGCGCCGGTGCCGGAACCCGAACCTGCGCCGAATCCGCTGGAACGGACAGCCCTGCCGGATGTGCGCATCGTGGCTGCGCTGATCAACCCGGTGGGCGATGATGTGGGCCACGAATCGGTGACCTTACTCAATACGTCGGCCAGCCCGATCAACCTGTCCGGTTGGATGCTGGCTGATCGCAACAAACGCAAGCACAGCCTCCCTGATCTGAACCTGTTGGCGGGTGACACAATCCGCATCCATCTGTCTGGCAGCACGATTCAACTGAGCAACAAGGGCGGCATTATCACCCTGCTCGATCCAGACGGCCTCAAGGTGCATGGCATTGCCTATGTCGATGAGGACGTCAAGCAGCAGGGACGCACGATCACATTCTGAGTCAATAAGGAGCGACACGCCGATGGGCTTCATTATGGACGGCCTCGACGCCGAAGAGTACGACCGCCAATATAATGATCGCGACCTGGTCAAACGCATCATGGCTTACTTTCGCCCGGAAGCGCCGCGCATGCTTGCGGTGTCGGTAGCCATCTTTCTGACTTCGCTGGTCAACACGGGCCTGCCGATCTTCATCTCGGACATCATCGACCGCATTGCGGCCAACCCGACCGCGCAGCTGCTGGTTCTTGCCCTGGTGGGAGTGATCGTCATCAGCACGCTCGGCTGGGTGTTCAATGCCATCCGTCAGTGGCAGTCGGCGGCGGCAGTCGGCAATGTCACGCTGCGGATGCGCCAGGATGCGACTGACGCGGTGCTGCGCCGCGACCTGTCCTTCTATGACAGCTTTCCCTCGGGCAAGATCGTCAGCCGCGTAACCTCCGATACCCAGGCGTTCTCGTCGGTGGTGTCGCTGGCGACCGACCTGATGAGCCAGATTCTGCTGGTCTTCCTGCTGGTGGGTTACTTGTTTACCATCAGCGTGCCGATGACCCTCATCATGCTGGCGCTGGCTCCGTTCATTGTGGCGGCGGCGCTGGCCTTCCGGCGTATCGCGCGCAACACGGTCACACAGTCCCGCCGGGTGAACGCAGTCGTCAGTTCGCACATCCAGGAGACGGTCAGCGGCATCCGCATCGCCAAGACCTTCCGCCAGGAGCAGGCGGTCTACGACGAGTTTCTGGACGTCAACGCTCAGTCGTACCGCATCAACCTGCGCACGGGCTACACCTTCAGCAGTATCTTCCCGATCCTGAACCTGCTGGCCGGGTTGGGGACCGCCGCGCTGGTTTATTTCGGCGTGATCCGCGCCCAGGAAGGCGGCCTGACGGCGGGCCAGTGGTTCCTGTTCATCCAGGGTTTGCAGTTGTTCTGGTTCCCACTGACGAGTATCGCCTCGTTCTGGAGCCAGTTCCAGCTGGGTCTGGCGGCGGGTGAGCGCGTGTTTGCCCTGATCGACAACGACCCAAAGGTCATCCAGATCGACCACAAAGTCCTGCCGGAGATCAACGGCGAGATCCGCTTCGAACAGGTGAACTTCCGCTACACGGATAAGGAACAGGTGCTGGAAGACTTCTCGCTAACCATCCCCGCCGGGCAGACACTGGCGCTGGTCGGCCATACCGGGTCAGGCAAGTCGAGCATCGGCAAGCTGATCGCGCGTTTCTACGAGTTCCAGGGCGGGCGCATCCTCATCGACGGCGCGGACATCCGCGAACTCGACCTGCAAGCCTATCACAGCAAGCTGGGCATCGTGACGCAGACGCCGTTCCTGTTCGATGGCACCGTCATGGACAACATCCGTTATGGTCTGGCCGATGCGACCGACGAAGCGGTGCGGCGCGCGGCGGAGATGGTCGGCAACGGCGACTGGCTGGAAGCGCTGCCCGATGGGCTGGCGACCGAGGTCGGGGAACGCGGCAGTAACCTGTCGATGGGCCAGCGGCAGCTCGTTTCGCTGGCGCGCGTGCTGCTGCAAAACCCGTCGATCTTCATCCTGGACGAGGCCACCGCCAGCGTTGACCCGCTGACGGAGACGCTGATTCAGGAAGGGCTGGACGTAGTGCTGGAACATCGCACCAGCATCGTCATCGCTCACCGGCTCTCGACCATCAAAAACGCGGATCGCATCATCGTGCTGCGCGAAGGCGAGATCATCGAGGAAGGTACGCATGACTCCCTGCTGCGCAAGGGCGGGTACTATGCCGAACTCTATAACACCTACTTCCGGCATCAGTCGCTGGAGTATATCGAGCAGATCGGTGAGCTGACCGCGTAATCAGCCTATAGAGGCACTGGAGGGCGCATATCGCGCCCTTTTTGATTCTACCGCTCAGTCCTGGCTGCCCTGAAGTGCGGCGGATTCGCTTGCCAGGTGCGCGAGCAGGCCGTCACACGTCGTGTATTCTTCCCCTGCCAGTACTTCCACCTATTTGATCAAGGGCCTGTACAGTAGCTGTATGAAACCTGATTCAGCCATCGACTGGAAACAGTGGACATGGCGTAGGGTTTTGGCCTTCGCTCGTTTGATGTATTAGATTACAGTCAGAAATGGGGCTGTACGAAAGTACAGTTTCCTGCAACACAGGCCGGGTCGCACGCGTAACACCTTCTGAATCAGGGAGGCCATATCATGCGGCGAATCCTCACTCTAACTCTTATTTTGTGTGTTGCGGCGGCCTGCTCGCCGGCTGGCAGGAATGCGGATACCGATTTCCCGCCGGGTGATGCGGCCCGCGGCGCGGTGTGGTTCACCGAATCGCTTGGCGGTGCACCGGCGTGCTCCACCTGTCACACACTGGATGGGACCAAGCTTACCGGCCCCAGCTTCCAAGGCTTCAGCGCGGCAGCCTCCACTCGGATAGAGGGCCTATGCGCCGAAGACTATGTCCACACCAGCATCATGCGCCCCGCCGACTACCTCGTGAACGGATTCGGCAACAGTATGTACAATCAATATGGACAGCGTCTCTCGCCGCAACAGATCGCCGACCTGACGGCTTATTTACTCACACTTTGAGGGAGGACAAGATGGACGTTCTGCTCGTTTTGCTTCGGCTGCTGCACATCGTCAGCGCCTTTGCCTGGGTGGGCCTGAGTGTGGCGGTCACATTTTATGTGGCTCCAGCTGCGCTCAAGGCGGGGGAAAGTGGACTGCGCTTTCTGAAGACGCTGCTGACTCGCACAAACTTTGGCAGTATTTTCGCCATCGTCTCCGGGCTGACAACACTGGCCGGTATTTTGCTGTACCTGTTTGGCAACTCGATGGCCCACTTCTCGCAGACGGGGAATATCGTGCTGGGCATCGGCGCGGTGGCGGGTCTGTTGGCGACCATTCACGGCGGCGCGGTGGTCGGTCGCAGCACGCGTGCGCTTGGGACTGCCCTGGTGCAGCAGGTTCCTGAAACGGGGCCGATTGCGTCGGATGTTCAGCGGACGCTGACCGATCTGGCGGCGACTTTGCTCGGGCATGCCCGCCTCAGCATGGTGTTGATGGTGATCGCCCTGGTGTGCATGGGCAGTGCGCGCTATCTCTAAATTCTTCCAGTGGATTGGGAACTTCAGGAGGGCGCGGGGTGCGCCCTTTTGGATTCCCTGGCTCAGTCCTGACGGATCGGCGGCGCGGCGGATTCACTCGCCAGATGGGTGGGCAGGCCGTCCATGCTGCGCGTATTTTTCTCCTGCCAGTACTGGCGCACCCCCTCCTCGCCTCTGGCTTCCGCCCATTTATTCAGGGTATCCCGCTGGCCCTGATAGGTATACAGCGGCACGGCAAAGCCGCAGGAAGTCTGCACTTTCTCGATGTCGGCCACGACGATCTGGCGTGTGCCCGTGGACAGGCTGAAGTGCGCAGCCAGGGTTTCCCAGTCAGCGTGTCCTGGACGCACGACTCGCCCGGTCCCATACAGCCGCAGGATGCGCGGCGGTCCCTCGAAGGCACAGAACATGAAGGTGACGCGTCCGTTTTCGAGCAGATGCGCGGATGTTTCGTTGCCGCTGCCGGTCATATCCAGGTAGGCGACCTGCCGCGCATTCAGCACGCGGAAGCTGTCCAGCCCTTTCGGTGACAGGTTGACATGCCCATCGTCAGCCAGCGGCGCAGAGGCCACGAAGAACAGGTGCTGCTGCTCGATGAATGCCCGAAGCTCATCCGTGATTTCGTCGTACCATTTCGCCATGATGATTCTCAGTTGCGTCTGCCGGACAGGGATCAGTCTATTTTATCCCAGGATGGACACGGATCAATCACTCCGTTTCTATTTTTTGGACTCTACCGACCTGTCCATCCATCAGGCGCACTTTGATCCCATGTGGATGGGTTGCTGATCGGGTCAGTATATCCTTGACGATACCTCGGGTGAGCCTGCCGGTATGCTGATCGTGTTTCAGCACGATCGAGACTTCCAACCCGGGATATATGTCCGTGCGATGGTGTCCGTCATTCATCGGTGATGCCTCTTCCGCCAGCTTGAATTCACTGCCCCCTATCTTACCAGACTGGATTCTGACGCGGCACTTTTCTGACCAATCTGGTGCGTTTTCGTTTTGGGGTATTGACAACCCTTATTGATTAT
>JAIOHO010001030.1 GCA_019912905.1 Anaerolineae bacterium | reverse complement strand
GTACGGCACACCTGGCATCGATATTCCCGAGGGATTTTTTGAGGTTGAATTTCGCGGACGCAAAGAGAAGCTTCCATTCCCCCGGCAGGCCGGCAGCTTCTATCATCTGAGTAAAGTACATGATTCGCACAATACGATGTTCGCCTGCAAAATCTGGGGGTTACGCTCGACGGACATAATGCAGGGCGTGGTATTCGGCACGCGAATCAATGAGATGGGAGACGATCCGCGCCTGCGCAGTCGCCTGGATTTCGATCAGTGTTTTGGTACCGCGATTAATCGCTTCTGCTGTCAGGCGGTCATCGGGCATCCACTCACACTATATGGTCAGGGCTATCAGAAGCGCGGCTTCCTGCCGCTGCGCGACTCGATGCAGTGTTTGAGTCTTACCATTGAAAACCCGCCTGAAACAGGTGAATATCGCGTCTTCAACCAGTTTGAAGAATGCTATACCCTGGATGAACTGGCCCAGATTGTCCAGACGGTAGGCCAGTCCTGCGGCCTGGAACTTGAAGTGCAGCATTACGACAATCCGCGTGTCGAAGCCGAGACGCACTACTACAACCCTGATCGGGAAAAGCTGATCGAACTCGGGTATCAGCCGACTCATGATGTCGCTTCTGAAATCAGGATTATGTTATCTGACCTGATCCCGCATCGGGCGCGCATTCTTGAAAAACAGGACATTCTTATTCCCGACATTCGCTGGGATGGCACCCACCGCCGATCCCAGATGGTCGAGCGTTCATCTGTATATGAACGCCCCTGAAATAACACAAGGAGACCAAGTAATATGATTCAGTTCTGGGAACGCGATCAGCTTTCTTCCGAGACTCTGGCGCGCATTATGCGCCGTGCTGAAACCGACATCCGTGCGCTGCTGCCGTTGGCCCAAACGGTGATCGACCGGGTCCATGCAGAGGGTGATGCCGCCATTGTTGCCTATGCTCAGGAGTTCGACACAAAAGACTTTAAGCAGTCCATGCTTCGGGCCACGCCGGAAGATTTTGCGGCTGCGCGGTCGGCGCTGGATAAGGATGTGGTCGCTGCGATTGAGCAAGCTCACGACAATATTCGCCGCTTTCACGAAGAACAGCTGCCAGAACCAATGTGGTTCACGGAAGTTCAGCCTGGGATCATGGCAGGCGAAAAGATCACGCCAGTCGCCAGCATCGGGTTGTATGTGCCGAGAGGGAAGGGGGCTTTCCCGTCGGTCATGTTGATGCTGGCGACACCGGCGAAGGTGGCTAATGTGCCGCGCATTGTTGTGGTGACACCGCCGACACCGGATGGTAGTGCGGATGCGGCATCGCTTGTTGCAGCTGAGATCTGCGGCGTGGATGAAGTCTATGTAGTCGGCGGAATACAAGCTGTCGCGGCGCTTGCTTACGGGTCGGAGACGATTCCGAAGGTGGATAAAATTATTGGCCCTGGCAATCAATATGTATCCGCGGCGAAACGTGTCCTGTATGGCACCGTCGATGTTGGATTACCTGCTGGCCCAAGCGAGTCGATCATCCTCGCCGATGAACACGCTGATGCCCGTCTTGCAGCACTCGATTTGTTGGTCGAAGCCGAACACGGACCCGACTCGGCGGCAATTCTCGTCACCCACAGCCGCGCGCTGGCCGAGCAGGTTGCCACGCTGCTGCCGGGTTATATCGACGAACTCCCCGAGTGGCGGCAGAAGTTTATACACTCGGTCCTGTCAAATTACGGCGGCATCCTGCTGACTGCCAGCCTCGATCAGTCCATTGCCTTTGTAAATGATTATGCGCCGGAACATCTTGAGATACTGACTGATGATCCTTTTGTGACCCTGCAAAAGATCAAAAATGCCGGCGAAATATTGTTGGGAGCGCTGACACCGATCCCCACATCGAATTACTGCCTGGGCCTGAACGCCATTTTGCCGACCGGCGGCTTTGCGAGAACCTTCTCGTCGGTCAGCGTCTGGGATTTTTTGAAGCGCAGCGGCATCGGTTATCTGTCACGGGAGGGTTATGAGCGTTTGCAGGGCATCACTGCGACGCTGGCAGACTATGAGGGATTCCCGGCTCACGCGATGGCTATCCGCAAACGCAACGAAATCTTGAACGCATGAGTGACGATCTACTCCAGCAGATTCAGTCCCTGCAATTTTCGGACAAACCGAAGGCTGAACAGCTGCTGCGGGCATTCGTGCGCGATGTCTTTCCATTGGACGTGACCCAGGTGGAGCTGCGACCTCTGGCGGTGTCGCTCAATTCGTTTAATGGTTTCATGACTCTGGCCGATGGACGGCAGTTGTTTTTTAAGACGCATATCGAGCCGGACAGTGTGGTCGGGGAATACTATAATTCGGCGCTCCTGGCTGGTGCAGGTTACCCGATCATCCAGCCCGTCTACCGCTCGACAGAGTGGGGCAAGCAGCTGCTGATTTACGAAGTCGTGCATGATCCCTCCGTGTTCGATCTCGCCTGGGCTATCGAGACCGGGCAGATGATGGACGCCTTGCCCGCGTTAACGCACGCACAGCACGAGGCTGATGAGGCCCTGCTGCGGATTTACCTCGACACGCTGCAATGGCAGTCTGCCGAGGATGCAGCACAATCCGGTGTCCACCAGTTGTTTTATCACCGCCTGACCGGAGGGCGGTTGGCGAAATTCTATGGACCAGAGCCGTCGGATTCTGAACCGGGTACTCCGATCGTGCTGCCGAATCGTTCCAGCACGATGCGGGAAGTGCGCGCGGCGTTATGGGTCATCAATGGACAGCGCTATGACTTAACCCTGGATCAACTGATTGGGCAGGCCGTCAGTGATCTTGTTCCTGGGCAGCCCGGGCTTTCGATTGTGGGTCACGGCGATGCGCACAATGGCAATGTATTTTTCAGCCCAACCGAGTCCAGCCTGACCTATTTTGACCCGGCATTCGCGGGTCGGCATCATCCCTTGCTGGATTTGACCAAACCATTGTTTCACAACGTATTTGCCATGTGGATGTATTTTCCCCACGAGAAGGCGGCGCAGTTGGAGATTTCGCTGCGGGCCGAGGGCGGCGTCTGGTCCGTTACTCATAATTACGAACTGCCGCCGATTCGTGAAATGTTCCTGGATTCTAAGGTGGAAGGTGTTCTGCTTCCGATCCTCCGTGAACTGAAGCGCCAGGGCTGGCTCCTCCCCGACTGGCGGCGATTTCTCAAATCTGCCTTATTCTGCTGCCCATTTCTCACCATGAATCTCACCGACGGCAGCAGGTTCCCGCCAGCCATCAGCCTGTTGGGTCTGACGATGGCGGTGGAGATGGGAGCTGAGAGCTACCAGAAGCGCAGCCGAATTGATCAGATGCTCGATGCGGTTGAACGTCGCATCTGATGTCAGATGTTGAGCAGATGGAGCAGATGCGAGTAGGTAGGTGACTCTTCGAGAAAAGCGTAGCGGATCGGGACGACGCTGGTCTGTGTGCCGCCGATGGAGCGAAGATGCTCAATCGCCGTCAGCAGATTTGAGCTTTCCACGATGAGGGTCAGCGTATGCCATTGGTCGGCGCTCATCCCATTTGCCGCATAGATCGGCGCCAGCGTCGGCCCTTGAAGGCCGCGTGTAACCGGATTGCGGACGATATGGTTGGCGAGCTGTTCTGCGTTCGTGCCTCGGATATTGGTCGTGAGTTGATAATACTGCCGCCCTTGTAGGGCTGCATCGATGAACTCGACAAATTTCCGTATGGGGTCCAGCAAGTTCGGGTTAGACCTCAGCACGCGCCGATTCCCGATGAGACAGGCCTGTGAATCAATGATTACCCCGTCAGGAATAGGTTTGAGATGATTTTCACGCAGCGTGGTGCCCGTCTGGGTGAGATCCACAATGATGTCGGCATAACCCAAGGTAGGGGCTGCTTCAATCGCGCCTTCTGCTTTCACCAGTGTGAAATGATGAATGCCTTGCTGGTGTAAGAACTGTCGGGCAAGATTCGTGTAGGTAGTGGCGACCCGTAAGTTCCGATGTTTGAATTCCCGAAAATCAAGCGCCACTTCCACCAGGTCGGCGATGGTCTGAACATCGACCCAGGCTTCCGGCACGGCTACCAGAAGCTGGCAGTGTCCGTAGCCCAGGTGATCATGGATGACGAGCACATCTTCATGAGGGTGCTCGCGGACCAGATCATAACCGGCGACGCCCAGGTGCGCGGTCCCATCCGAGACTTTGTAGACCACATCGCGCACACGCTGAAAGAGGACATCGAATTCCGAAATCGCCGGCAGCGAGCCGGTATACTGGCGTGGGTTCGGTTTATGGACCCGCAGGCCGCAATCCCGTAAGAAGTCGGTGGTTGGGTCCGCTAATGCGCCTTTGCTGGGCAGAGCCAGGGTTACTCGATCAGTCATACAA
>JAIOHO010001029.1 GCA_019912905.1 Anaerolineae bacterium | reverse complement strand
TCATTTACTGCGGTTTATCGGCTCCCTTTGCGACTTATCTCCTGCGCGCCTATCCGATTTCACTGCCAGAGGAGTTTGTCGAAGCAGCACGAATCGATGGGGCGTCGAACTGGCAGGTGCTGCGGCACATCATCTTGCCGCTGTCCTGGCCCGGCTTCGTCACCGCGGCGCTGGTGGTGGGCCTCCGCTCCTGGAACGAGTTTCTTTTTGCGGTGACTTTCCTGAATGACCCGGAATTGAAGCCAATTTCGACGGGCCTGTACGCTTTTCAGACACGTTTTTCGCGAGACTGGGGCCTCACCAATGCGGGTGCCATCATCATGATTTTACCGATCGTTATCCTGTTTCTGGTATTACAGCGCCGCTTTATCGAGGGGTTAACCCAAGGTGGTCTGAAAGCGTAGCGTTCATTACAATAATAGGCATTCGTAGGAACGACAATCACCACATCTGGCCGAGGTATTGGAGACAGCAGCATGAGTAAGGACACAATCTGGATTGGCAACGATCACGGCGGTTACGAACTCAAACAAAAGATCGTCGTCTTTCTGGAAGGTAAGGGGTTTACCGTCTGCGATGTGGGGTCCGATTCGACCGAGATCGTGCGCTATCCGCATTTTGCAGTGCGGGTTGCGCGGGCCATCTCTCAGGGCGAGGCCAGGCGCGGAATCCTGATCTGTTCGACTGGCATCGGCATGAGCATTATTGCGAACCGCTTCCGTGGCGTGCGCGCTTCGTTGTGCACCAGCACGTACATGGGCAGAATCACCCGTGCGCATAATGACTCGAATATCCTGTGCCTGGGCGGAAAGATCACCGGTGAGTTCGAGGCCCTGGACATCCTGGAAGCCTGGCTGACCACGCCCTATGAAGGTGGCCGCCACGACATCTCGCTCGGGCTGATCCAGGACGCCGAAGTCGCGCTCAGTAAGGACCGTGCATGGGACCCGCCAGAGTCGTTCTTCATCGAAGAACAAGGTCGCCAGTAAGAAAGTGAGCATACGAATGTCGAAGATTGAACAGCAGAGTATCGCCGATCAGCTCTACCATCAGATCAAGCGGAAGATACTCTCTGGTGAATTGAAGGGCGGTGACCCGGTTCTGGAGGAGAAAATAGCCCAGGACTTTGGAGTCAGCCGGACCCCAGTACGCGAGGCGATCAAGCGCCTGGAAAGTTATGGGTTGATCCGCATGAGGCCGCGCAGCCACGCCGAGGTCATTCAGTTCGAGGGGCAGGACGAAGCCCATAAACTGGCACTGGTTCGGCTGCGAATCGAAGCGCTGGTGGCTGAGCTGTTGGCCGGGACTGCCAGTGAAGCCGACTGCCAGGCGCTTGATGAGCTGGTCATCGCCTGTGAAGACTCTTTGGCGACGCGCGACGTGGCCGAGATCTTTGAGCGCGATAGTGCGCTGCATCTGGAAATGGCCCGACGGACCGGGAATCAGTATCTGTATGAGATTCTGGAACGGCTGGATGCCAAGATCCAGTTGTATCGCATTTCCACCTGTGTCACCCTCGACAAGATTTCCGAGGATGTCAAACAGCACCGCCAGATTCTAACGGCCATCTGCCAGCGCGACAGCGCCCTGGCGGTTGCCCTGATGGAAACCCACATTCTGGGTCTGTCGGTCGAAAAAGTTTAGCGCAGGGAAAGACGCAGTGCGGCGGTGGTTGGGCGGATCACCGATCGGCCCAAGCTTAAACATGCCTGCCCCGCTGCGTCAACCCGATCATTCTTTCTAAAGGAGAATATCTCATGCCCGGTTATGCAAACTGGCAGGGTCTTTATAAACTCGAATATGGACAGCTCTATGAAGAAGGCTATCCGGTGGGCGACACTCCGCTTCCAGACCTGGCAGCGGCCTATCTGCCGGATGACCTTCGGGGGCGTGCGGAAGAAAGTCTGACAGAAGCGGACTGGCAGCGCGCGTATCATGCCCTGTGGCAGGTGCGCGCGCAGGGACTGCGCCCCGATTATCCCTTCGTCGAACCGGACGATCTTGAGTCGATTATCGCGGATGCAGCCCCGGTGCCGGTGTTGACACCGCTGAGTCCGTCCGAGTATCAGGAGCGGGTTAAAGGGGCGTGGTTTGGGCGCTGTGCTGCGGTGATTCTGGGCAAGCCCTTCGAGATGCATATCGACCGCCAGTACATCAAACGTTATCTGGAAAGTGTCGATGCCTATCCACTGAATGATTGGGTGCCGGGCCGGTCGGAGAAATTAGGCATGACTCTGCGCAACCCGGCTTCGACCCGAGGCCATGTGCAGTATGCCGAACCGGATGATGATATTCATTACACAATTCTGGGGTTGATACTGGTCGAAAAATATGGCTTGAAATTCAGCCAGTATGATGTCGGCAAGAATATCGTCGATAACATCCCCTACAACTGGCTGTGGTCCTGCACCAAGCAGGCTTATTATCACTGGGTCAATATGACCGACGACCGGCCAGCCGCCGAGCAGGTTGCCGAGTTCCCTCTCAAACTTAATCCCTGGCGTGAAGGCATCAATGCGGCCATTCGTGCCGATTTCTGGGGTTACATCTCGCCGGGCGACCCACGCCGCGCCGGGCGGATCGCCTTTCAGGAAGTGACGTTTAACACCACCAAGAACGGTACCTACAGTTCCATGTTCGTGGCGGGGTGTCTGGCTGCGGCCCTGAGTCAGCATCCGACTGTCGAGACGATTCTCCAGGGCGGTTTGTCGGTCATTCCCAAACGGTCGCGCATGGCAGCCATTACCCATGAAGTGATGGACTGGTATGCGGAAGACGGTGATTGGATTTCCGTCTGCGATCGTATTTACGAAAAATACGGTCACCTGCCGTTCCTGGCGACTCTTCATAATATGGCCTTCGTCGTCCTGGCCCTCATTCACGGCCAGCTCGACTACGAAAAGTCCATTACGACCGCGGTGATGTGCGGCATGGATACGGACTGCACCAGCGGGACCGCCGGCAGCATTGTTGCGGCGGCATTGGGTTATGAGGCGCTTCCACAGAAATGGATCGCGCCACTGAATGATTATACCAAGACGGTGGTCGCCGATTTTCGCGAGGGCAGCATATCTGGCCTGGTGGATCGGACGGTCGCCGTATGGCAGAACACACGCGATCAACAGCCAGGATAAACACACCATGAATGAAGCCGCACTGCGCGCGGAACTGACGCGCATCGCCATCAAAACCTACACACGAGGGCTGGTCCACGGCACGGGTGGCAACGTGAGTGTACGATTGGGCGCAGACGATATGCTCATCACCCCATCCGGCGTCGCCCTGGGGGATACGACCGAAGCCAATATCGTGCGGGTCAACCTCAGCCGCCTGGATTGGGTGCCTAATGAACCCTACATCCCCTCCAAAGAGTATCGGTTTCACGCCGAGATTTTTCATGCCCGGGCAGACGTGACCGCGATCGTTCACTGCCACCCACCTTACGCAACCGCCTATGCCGTGCGCAAAATGGATATTCCCTACGTGACCGATGCCGCATTCAAGCAGCCCGCCATGCCGCATGTCGCCTTCGCTGCGTCGGGGACGACCGAACTGGCGGACCGGGTGGGCGCGTCTGCACGGGCAAATGCCGATTTTCGAGTGATGCTGCTGGACGAGCACGGCATCGTGGCGGTAGGAGCCAATCTGGTTCAGGCATACAACTTCGCTGACCTCACTGAAGAACTGGCCCAGATCGCCTACCTTGCCGCAACCATTCCTGGCTGATCCATGCCCGATCGCAAGTATCTTCTCGGCATTGATATCGGCGGCACAGGCTGCAAGGCGGGTGTCTTTACCCTCGATGGTCGCTGTGAGGGTGAAGGCTATGCCGAATACCGCATGATACACATGGTCCCCGGTCAGGCGGAACACGATGCTGAAGGCTGGTGGCAGGCTGCGATTGATGCCATCCGGCAGGCGACGGCTGCCATCGACACTCGCCACATTCAGGCTGTTGGTGTGAGCTGCACCAATGGCCTGATTGCGGTCAACGAACAG
>JAIOHO010000098.1 GCA_019912905.1 Anaerolineae bacterium | reverse complement strand
ACGGCCTTGGGGTCCTGTAAACGAGCCGGGACGAGGTGCGATGAAGCTGCATCAGGCATTTGACATCGCGCGCGGGGATGTCGTCTCGTTTATCGGCGCGGGCGGCAAATCGTCGGCGCTGTTCAACCTGGGGTACGAACTGGCTGAAATGGGCTGGCGCGTGACTGCCACGACGACGACGCACATCGGCCTCGATCAGCTTGAGTTGATGCCTTACGCCGTGACGCCGCGTGAAGGGGCCGGGGCGCTGGCAATGGCGCTGGATGAATTCCGCTTCACCTTTGTCTATGACGAAATTCGCTCGGAACGGGTGTTTGGCCCGCCGCTGAGTTACATCCCCCAGATGCTGGACCGGGTGCCGTCGGATGTGCTGCTGATCGAAGCCGACGGTGCGCGCGGCCTGCCGTTGAAAGCGCCCTATGCCGATGAGCCGGTGATTCCGCCGGAAACCTCGCTGGTGGTGCCGGTGGCTTCGCTGGCGGTGCTGGGACAGGAACTAGACGACGAGCATGTCTATAATGCTCAGGCCATCATCGACCGTTACGGCTTTGTCGAGGGACAGCGTGTGAAATCTCCCTGGGTGGCGCAGGTGATGCGCGATGAAACGCTGGGCCTGGCACGGGTCCCTGAAAATACGCGAGTGATCGCCCTGCTGAATCAGGTATCGGAAGGTTATCTGCGTGGACGAGCACGCCTGATTGCCCGCCTGATCCTGCGCTCGAATCGGGTGAACGGTGTGGCGATTGGCTCGGTGCGCGCGTCGGACCCGGTGCTGGAGGTGCAGCGTCCGGTTGCGGCGGTGGTGCTGGCGGCGGGCATGTCGCGGCGCATGGGCCAGCCCAAAGTGCTGCTGCCCTGGACGCGCAAGATGACCATTATCGAACACATCATCATGCAGTTGATCCTGGCGCGGGTGCATCACATCGTCGTGGTCACGGGCAACCGGGCCGGGGAGGTGCGGCGCATGGCATCCCGCTTGGGCACGGAAGTCGTCCACAATCCGGATTTCGAACGCGGCGAAATGCTGTCCTCGCTCAAGGTAGGTCTGGCTGCGCTGCCTCCTCACATCGCCGGGGCGCTGGTGGTGCTGGGCGATCAACCGCGCATCCAGCCGAAAACCATCAGTCAGGTGACGATGGCCTATGCGGAAGGCCGAGGGCAGATCGTCGCGCCGACTTATCAGAATCAGCGCGGACATCCGATTCTGATCGACCGGCGGTTCTGGCCGGAGATTATGGCGCTGCCCGCGGAGGGCGCGCCGCGCGACGTCATTAAGCAGCATCCCGACTCGACCGCACTGGTGGAAGTGCAGACGGACAGTGTGCTGGGTGATGTCGATACACCGGACGATTACGATCAGGAGCGCCGCCTCGCCGGGCTAAGCTGACTGAGCGTTCGGGTCACGCTTATTCTTCGGGTTTGGCTTCGGGCCGTTTGACCGGGATAGGGATGACCTTCCTGCCGCACTTGAACGTAATCTGTTCGACTTCCTGAGCGGGTCCCGGCAGGACCGGAATCACCAGGGCGATGATGCCCTTGAGAATATCGAGCAGGCCGCTCAACTCCTGGAATGTGTCCCACACTTCGGCATACTGCATATCAAAGATGATGCGCTTGTCCCCGGCCTGTTCGATCAACTGGCGGGCGAGCGCCTCGATGACCAGATGCGTATCCGGCAGGCCGTCTTTATCCGCATTCAGTTCGTCGAACGTCTTTTTCTCGGCGGTTTCTTCGTCTGGCCCGGCGGTTTCATACTCGTGATAGGCACGCGCCAGCATCCATTCGCGGATCAACCGCTTGTCGATGACCTTCAGCACCTCTTGCAGCGTCTCGGGCAGTTCCGTGACGTCCGTCGCTTTCGATTTTTCCTTGTCCTTAGAGCCGCCAAACTTGTACTTGAAGGTGAATTTGATGCCGGTCGGCTGCTGCATCGTGCCATCGAGGTCGATGCTGATGGACATACCTTCGCCCACCGGAATATCCGGGATGGAGGGGATGCCCGCATTGGTCGCAAACAGCGCCGCCAGCGCGCCGGATCCCACCAGCACCGTGAAAGGGATGCCCTGCTTGCTGGTCGCCAGGTCGATGACGCGCTTCTTCAGGTCCTTGCCCGTGTCGGTCTCCATCAGGGCTTTAAGCGAAGCTTCAAGGGCTTTTTTGTACTGCTCGGCGTCGCCTTTGTCGTCTTTTTTCTTGGGATTCAGGCTGGCGATGATGGCCTGGAGTCGTTTCTCGGCGTCGGTCTGGGCAGCGGCTCCTGTGCCGGGTTCATCGTCGCCCAGGCGCTGGATTACGGCCTGGTTGCCGACGGTTCGCTGGAGGGTCATGATGGCATCGGGGGTCAGGTGGCCGGTGCGGAGGGCGGTCTGTAACTGAATATCGGCTGAAGGTGTTCTGGTAATCGGATGAGTCGGCTCGTCAATGTGCCGGCGGGTTCTGAATTTTCGTTTCCTGCGCACGAATCACCCCCTGGGCTGTTCCGATGCCTTTATTGTACATCGTTTTTAGAGGGGTGATTTCGCGCAGGCGTGGCAGGACGCGGTCGGAATTATGGGCAGCGATGGGTACAGCCTGGGTGTTTCGCGTGCGATTTAATGCTGGTCCAGCCAGCCGATCAGCCGGTTGACCACACCGCGCCGAGCGTCGAGTTCGCGGCTGTATTCGAGCTGAAGCTGGTGGGTGAGGAATTCCAGCTCGGCTACGCGCATGCGTGCGCCGTTGACATACACCCAGTCATTTTCGAGCATTCTTAAATCTCGGGGCGTTTTTTTGTATAATTGCTGGTAGGCTTGCGTGTAGTGTTTGAGCGCGGTCTGCAATTGGGGTTGATCCATGCCGAAAGCCCTTGTGTTCGATTTAGAACATTTAAAATATTGAATTGTCTTTATTTTACGAAATTTTTACACTTCACAGTCTTTTTTTAGGAAAAAATTCATTTTTGTTTCACAGGTTCTTCTGGGACCATTCGTTTAATCACTGGCAGAGGCATGATGAACTATCAGCGCGAAGATTATGAACGTGCGGCGAAGCTGATCCAACAGCGGACTGAACTGCGGCCTGTGGTCGGGCTGGTCCTCGGTTCTGGCCTGGGCAGCCTGGCGGATACGCTGGACCACCGCGTCGTGATTCCCTATGCGGATATTCCCGGTTGGCCGCAATCCACCGTCCACGGCCACAGCGGTCAGTTGGTTCTGGGCCACCTGGAGGGCTGTGCCGTCGTCGCCCAGCAGGGGCGCGCGCACTTTTACGAAGGCTACGACGCCCAGCAGATTACCTTTCCGATTCGGGTGATGAAGCTGCTCGGAGTCGAAACGGTCATCCTGACCAATGCGGCGGGCGGGCTGAACCCCACATATCGGGTTGGCGAACTGATGCTGCTCAACGACCACATCAATTTTGTCGGCATGGCCGGGCACAACCCGCTGATCGGCCCCAACGACGAATTTTTTGGCCCGCGCTTCATCGGGATGGCCCAGACCTATGATCGTCCCCTGCGCGAACGGGCACGCGAGGTGGCTGCTGAGGCAGGGATTACGCTGCACGAAGGGGTTTACGTCTGCCTGGCCGGGCCGAACTTCGAGACTCCGGCGGAGATTCGGATGCTGCGGACGATCGGCGGCGACGCGGTCGGAATGTCTACGGCTCATGAAGTGTTGGTCGCTCGTCACGCAGGGATGCGGGTGATGGCTTATTCGGGCATCACCAACGTGTGCATCGATCAGGTGGACACGGAACTGGAAGCGACCCACGAAGAAGTGCTCGACGCGGGCAAAGTGCTGGTGCCGCGCCTGACGACGATCCTGAAGGGAGTCCTGCGGACGCTGGCATGACGACGCTGGTTTTTCTGGTCGAACAGACAGCGGTGGGGCTGTATATCCTGCTGGGCGTCGCCATCTTTCTGACTTGGCGGCGCTGGAATCGTGCCCGCCGCGAGTTTCGTTCGACCTACTTCGAACTCGAAAAAGACCTGGCGCGCGATGCCCGCCGTGACTCGGTGACGATGCTGATCCTGCTGATCGAGGCGGCCCTGGTGGTATTCGGTATTCAGCAGGTCGTTGCGCCGACGATTCGCAGCGTCAACAATCTGAGTGTGGCCGCGGCGCAGGTCATTACGGATGGCGACTTCAATACCCCGGTGCCGGTCTTCAATGAGGGCGTGCAGATCGACGCCAGTGGGGTCAATCTGACGCCAGACGATCCCTCCCTGCGCGTGCTGGCGACCCCGACGCTGACGCCAACGCCTGTGGGGACGATCGTGCCGAATGCGCCCGCTGCGATTGGCTGTAATGAATCCGGGGCAACCCTGCAAATTCCGGCCAATGGTATGCGCGTGTTCGAGCCGATTCGCGTGGTCGGCACAGCGTTTATGGACGATTTCGCTTTCTATAAGTTCGAGATTGCCGGGCCGGTGACCGGCGGCAGTTTTGCGCCGTTGGAAGATCAGACCCAGATGGTGCGCGAAACCAGTGAATTGGGCCAGTTCGTACCCTCCTTCTATGAGCCGGGTGAATATCAGTTCCGGCTGTCGGTTTTTGACATCACCAACACGATGGGACCGTCGTGCACGGTGACGATCTATATCAGCGAACCGATC
>JAIOHO010001028.1 GCA_019912905.1 Anaerolineae bacterium | reverse complement strand
GTTTTGCCCACGCCGCCTTTCCCGGATGTAACCGTAACGACTTTTGCCCCCATGAATTTCATTCCTCCGGTTGATTACCAGGCTTCAACAACAATCTGGCCGTCGCGCACCAGGGCAACTTCGGGTCGGGGTTTGCGCCGTTTTTCAGGCGGCGACGTGACGATGTACCCGGCGATGCGCAGCTGCGTCGGGGTCATGTCGAGCGCGCACACCACCGCATCTTCGTCACCTTCAGCACCGGCATGGACGTTACCGCGCAGCCGCCCCCAGACGACCACGTCGCCCGTCGCAATGATCTCCGCACCAGGGTTGACATCCCCATACACCATCACATGCCCGGAACTGTGGACCGTGCGTCCCGATCGCAGCGTGCGGCGGATCATCACCCCGGCGGTGCCAATCTCCTCGGGGTCGATTCCGGCTTCCTCTTCACGCTCACCCTGGGCAGGGACAATCCCGCCCACACTGGTTCGCAGGTCCAGCGCATCCGCCGAGTCTGCGGTCGTTTCACTGGCGCTGAGGACCGCCCACAGGGTCAACCCTCGCCGCTCCAGCAGCGCCTTCAAAGACGTCAGTTCGTACTTCGGTACCGGGCGCTCACCCACATCCACGATGATACGCGCGCCCGCAAAAAAGTGACTTTGCTCGTCGATGCGCGCCGCAAGACTGGCGACAGCCGCCCCCCACTCTGCCGTCGGGTCCAACGAAATCAGCAGCCCATCGCGGACGCCTTTGATCGCAAAAGCCTGTTCCTGCATGTGTCCTCCGCCCGTGGGGATCAACGCACCCCTGGTGTGCCAGCTGTTGTTCATCGAGGATGATACAGTAACAAGTCTATAATGATTCTGTTGTGAATGCTACAAGGCGGTTGTGATTCGCGCCAGCATGAGCAGCGGCAGCCAGAGATAAAGAGCGGGCGCGAGCCAGCGCAGCAGGCGGTTGGGCGGATTCACGCTGCGCTGCAACCACTCCCCCAGGGCAAAGACCGCGTAGGTCATCCACAGGATTTGAATCATCAACAGAGGAAGCAGCAGGACCGGACTGTCATTGCCAAAATACACCAGGCCAAACAGCACGTACATGGCATAGGCGACCATCGTCGCGGTGCCCAGGGGCGGATACCAGCGGGACAGGCGCGCCAGGCCCATCACGCCCAGGCCGAACCCCAGCAGCGTGAACTGGCCTGCCACCAACTGCACCAGCATGATCCAACGCGAGGCTTCGTGCCAGCCATCAGCCATCAGGAAGGGGACATGGAGTCCCTGTTCCTGGGCCACCGCTGCCGGGTAAACCCACCAGGTCGAGCGCAGATATTGCGCGGAGACACCGTATACGCCCACCCCGACAATGAGCGCCAGCAGCAGCCAGTATCCCAGCGGCAGGCGCACGCGGGTCAGCGCCAGGCCGAGCGCCACCGCCGGGGCCAACAGGATAAATAAGGGCGCATTGACCACTCCCACCGCCATCAGAATCAGCATCCCGATGGTATGACGCGCGGGAAGCGCATCCGCCGGGGGGTCATCGGGACGCGGGTTGGTCCGGTACAGTGCATCGACCAGCAGGTACAGCAGCCAGGCCGACGACAGGGTGGTGATGCGCAGGCTGCCAATCCCGGCGAGCTGGCTCCAGTACAGCAGGGCGAACACGGCAAAACCGATGATCAGGGCCAGCACCCCCCGGCGGCTGACGCGCATCACCAGCAGGGTGATTACGCCCGTCGCGGCCAGCGCAACCAATGCCAGGGGCAGGCTTACATCGCGGGCCGATCCCGTCTGTGTCCAGAAGGCTGGGCTGAAGGCCAGCGCCAGACCGCCGATGATCGCCAGCGCCGCCCCGGACCGCCGCAGAGTCATGGTCATGCCGACGATGACCAGCGCCAGGCCCGAAGCACGCACCGGCGGGGTATGCCCAAGCGTGATAAAAACCAGCCAGGCCACGCCCCCGGCCATCAGACCGGGCAGCCAGTAGACCGCGACCTGCCGCTGCGATTCGCTCAGATGCACGTGACTGACCTCATGACTGGGTGCTGTTCACAGGCGGATTGGAAAGGGGTGTGGCACCGCCGCGCTCGGTGCGCAAGCGCCAGTAAGCTTCCAGGGTTTCGACGACCACCGGCAGCGCCACCAGCGAACCCTCACCGCCGTTATAGACGAAGCCGACGATGAGCACTTCCGGGTCCTCATAGGGGGCATACGCCGTGAACCAGGCATGCGACGGCCAGCTCCCTGGAATGCACAGCCCCAATGGACGCGCGACATCGTCACAGTATTCCGCCGTGCCAGTCTTTCCCGCGACATTCACATAGGGCAGATTGGCCGCGGTCGCCGTGCCATAGGTCACCGCGCCACGCATGCCCTCATGGATGATGTCGTAATACGGCGTATCGACGAACGGCGGCTGGTAATCCGGGTTAAAGCGCAGCGGATTGCAGACCCCGCCGTTGAACTGGTAGTTAAAGGGGATGTGGACACGATATTCCCGAAGCTGCTCGATATACGGGTCGGGATTGATGTCCACCGTATTGCGGTAATGCTCTGGGTCGCAGCGCGCCGGGTTATACGAGTCGCTGTCGGGTTCGCAGGTGCAGGCCAGGCTGGTGGAGCCTTTCATAATCATGTCTTCCACCTGAAGCAGCACCAGCGGTTGATCCGGCGGGACCTGATCCAGGTTCACGTTGCGCAGCACCTGCGGCTGGAACGAGCGGGTCACGTTGCCCCCTTCGTCGAGGAAGCTGTTGACCACCGTCGGCTGATACAGCGTACCGCCATTAGCGACCGAGGCGACCGCAGTCAGCAGTTGGAGCGGCGTGACCGTCACATATCCCTGACCGAAAGCGGCGTTGTAGGTATCGCCGGTAGACCAGTTTTCGCCATACACGCGGCGTTTCCAGTCCGGGTCGGGCATCCGTCCTGCCTGTTCGCCGGGGAGTTCGACGCCCAGTTCCGAGCCGATGCCGACGGAAGTGGCATACCGAAACAGGTTGGTCGGCCCCAGGCCGTTGGGCTTAAGCACCGAAGGGCTGACGTCCGGGTTGCCGCCGCCGACCTGATAGAAAAACACGTCCGAACTGTTGGCGATCGCGCCGACGATGTTCAGCAGGCCGTGACCGCCCTCTTTCCAATCGAAGAAGGTCTGCGCGGCGGCCTCATCGTTGGGGGCATAGCGGTTGGGCAGGGTCAGGCGCGCGGGGTTAAAGATCAGCGTTTCCGGTTTGATCACCTGCTCCTGGAGCACGCCCAAAGAGGTCAGCACTTTCCAGACCGAGCCGGGCGGATACAGCGAGCTGATGGCGTGATTGACGAGCGGGGTCTGCGGGTCGCTGAACACTTCCAGGTAATACTGGTAGTCGATGTTGCGGGCGAAGCGACTGTTATCGAAGGTAGGCCAACTGACCATCGCCAGGAGTTCGCCCGTCTTGGGGTTTATCGCCAGCACCACGCCGGACTGGGTGCGGATGCGCCCCTCGGTCGTGTTGATAAACGCAATGCGGTTTTTGAGCGCCGTTTCCGCAGCCCGCTGCAAATCGGTGTCGATCGTCAGGCGCACGTTCTGGCCCGGTACCGGCTCGGTCCGGCTGATCTCGCGGATCACTTCGCCCGCCACATCGACTTCGCGCAGCGCCGAACCTCGCTGCCCGCCAAGGACGCCTTCGAGGAAATATTCGACACCAGCGTAGCCGATGCGGTCAAAAGCCGGGTTATAGCCCTGTTCGATGAGCGCCTGCGCCTCTTCTGCCGGAATCGGCCCCATGTAGCCCACCACCTGCGAGGTCAGCGCCCCAGTCGGATATTCGCGGACACCGACTGCTTCGATGCCCACGCCCGGCATGGTGATGCGTTCTTCGAGAATCTGCATCGCCACCTGTAACGCCACATCCTGGGCGATAATCACTTCGCGGAACGGCTCGATGCGCAGTCCTTCATCGACCATTTCCTCGATGCTGCGGACATTGCCGCCCGCTGCCAGCGCCGCCGTAGGGGGAACGCTCACCAGCGCCGACAGTCGGTTGAAGATGCTCAGCACTGCCGCATCATCGGCAGGCAGCGCCGCCGGGACGATGGTGACGTTGTAGGCGGGCACATTAATCGCCAGCGGTTTGTTGTAACGATCAAAGATCACCCCGCGTGGGGCCGCCACCGGCAGTTCTTCCAGGCGGTTGTCATCGGCGGCCAGCTGCGCCTCCTCCCAACCCGAGATTTGCAGTTCGTACAATCGGAAGGAAAACAGCAGAAAGACGGCAAAAATCACGCCTTGCAGGAAGGTCAGACGCCAACCCTGAAACGGTTCGAGGGGTCGCATAACCGCATTACCTCAACATCCAGCTTACGACAGAATCTTGCCTGATGCAGGCATTCTTACCCTGCGCCACTTACATTTCCATGCGGCGGCTGGACGTCAGACGCCGCTGTAACACGCGTGCCAGCCCGTAAAGGGGCCAGACAAGCGCCAGATTATAGATGATGGTCGGGACGATCACAAAGCTGAAATCGTCCGCGAACCTGACGGTGAACCCCAACGCGGCAAACAGCAGCCAGGTCACCATCTGCTGAAACAGGCTCCCCGCCAGCGCCAGCGCGGTCAGCCACAGAAAGCCAATGCGCTGAACCTGCCGCGACAGATACGAGACGGCGAACACGACCACAATCATGCCCACCGACGACAGGCCAAGTGGCGCAACTGACAGCAAATCCTGGAGGATGCCGCCCACCAGCGCCCAGGTCACGCTCTCCTCCAGCGGCGCGTGAATCGACCACGACAGCACCAGCAGGAACACGAGATCCGGCGCGCCATCCCAGAAGCGGATCTGTGGACCCACACTGGCTTGCAGCACGGCGGCCAGGATGAGGACCGGAAGGCTGAGAAAGCTGCCCACCGCTTACGATCCTTCTGCGTTTTCTTGCTGGAACACGGAAATATCGATCGGCTCGAAGCTGGTGATGACCAGCACAAATTCCAGGGTGTCAAAGTTATTCAGGCTGGTAATTTCCGCTTCCTGAAACAATTCCGCTTCGACCTGCCGGATACTCGTCACCACGCCAATCGGGATGTCCGGCGGGAAATTACCGCCCAGCCCGGACGTGATCACCAGATCGCCGGTCTGAACCGGGGAACCCAGCGGAATCATCGTCATGCGCAGGTTGCCGGAAAGCTGGCCCTGGATGCTGCCCTCGGCGCGCGAACTTTGCAGCCGGGCGCTGACCGCGCTGTCCCGGTCGGTGATCAACAGCACGCGGGACGCATTGGCGCTGACATCCAGGATTCGCCCGATCAGGCCCTGGCGGGTGACCACCGGCATGCCCGTCGTAAGGCCGTCGCGCGTGCCCCGGTTGATGACGATCGTCCGCCGCAGGCCGGTCAGATCGACGTTGACCACATCCGCCGTCACAAATTCCTGATTGGTCACCGAGGTGGTGTAATCCAGCAGTTCCGTCAGGCGCTTATAGTCGCTGGCGATTTCACGCAGTTCTACCAATTCCGATTGGAATTGAGCCAGGGCTTCTTCCAGGTCGGCGTTGCGCTGGCGCAGATTTTGTAGTTCGGCCAGGTCAGTCACGCCGCCTACGACCGACAGCGCAATCGTATTGAAGACGCCGGACAGCGCGTTCAGGGGAACCGCGGCCAGGTCTTCGAGCGGGGTGAGCAGGCCCACCTGACTTAGCGCCATCAACCCGAAGCAGAAGAACAGACTCACCGCGAGAAAAAGAAGCCGGTTGGATCGCCAGTTACGCACCATAATCCAGAATGAACACGATTATCAGTTGGCATTATAGCAGATGGGAGAAGCACCGTCAGTGATGGGTGCTGCCGCGTTCCAGGCCGACGAGCAGGCGGCGCAGGTTGTTGTAATCTTCCAGCACGCGCCCGGCCCCGCGCGCCACACAGGTCATGGCATCTTCGGCCAGCCAGACGCGGATGTTCACTTCCTCGGACATGCGCTCGGTCAGGCCGCGCAGTTGGCTGCCGCCGCCCGCCATACAGATGCCGCTTTCCATCAGGTCCGCGATCAGTTCCGGCGGCGTATCATCCAGGGCATCCTTGACCGTATCGATCAGAATATCGACCGATCCGCTGATCGCTTCACGAATTTCGATCGAACTAACCTCAACCTGTGAGGGAAGACCCGTCACCAGATTGCGCCCCTTCACCGGGCGAACCTGCTCCTGCGGCAGCGGGAAAGCCGAGCCGATGTCAATTTTGACATGTTCAGCCGTCGGTTCGCCAATCAGCAGATTATGTTTCGTGCGCATATACTGCACGATGTCTTCGTCCATCTCGTCACCGGCCACGCGGATCGACCGGCTGATGACGATGCCACCCAGCGAAAAGATTGCGACCTCAGTCGTGCCGCCGCCGATGTCCACGATCATGCTGCCGCGTGTCTCCTGCACCGGCAGACCGGCACCAATCGCCGCGGCGACTGGCTCTTCGATCAGGTACGCTTCGCGCGCACCGGCGCTGATGGCCGCATCGAACACGGCACGCTTTTCCACTTCGGTTACACCGCTGGGGATGCCGACCACCACGCGCGGCCTGGGGATCGGGACCCAGGTCTGCTCGTGAGCTTTGCTGATGAGATGATGCAGCATGGCTTCGGTGACTTCAAACTCGCTGATGACACCATCGCGCAGGGGACGCACCACCAGAATATCGCGCGGATTCTTGCTCCACATCTCTTTGGCGCGCGACCCCACTTCAATGGGACGGCGCGTTTTACGCTCGATAGCTACAAACGAGGGTTCGTTGATGACGATCCCTTTCCCTCTCACACTCACGAGCGTATTCGCTGTGCCGAGGTCGATGCCAATATCGAGTGAAAATAAGCCGAGAAAATAATCCAGTGGGCTTAACACGAAGCGGAGACTCCTATCGGCACTGAACAGCGCGGCATTATAACATGCTGACTGGCGAATCAAAAGCGCAGCGCAATCAGGGCACATTCGCAGTCGGGAACCGACTCGCCTCCCCTACCCGCCTCCAGGTGCCTTTTCCCCGTACCCGAGTGGAGAAGCCTTGACACCCAGTCGTGGGAGGATGGAAGCAGGGGACGACCAGCCTGACCCGAAATCCAAACACATCCCGCAATCAGGCTATACTATACATCGGGAAGTGAAAGATGTCGTTAGCGGAATTGGTCGCGCAAACCGTACAGCAGTGGGTCAGCCCCGGCCAGCGGCTCGTGGTGGGTGTTTCGGGTGGGGCGGATTCGCTGGCGCTGCTGCACAGCCTGCATGTGAGCGGCGGATACGCCCTGCATGCGGCCACGCTCGACCACGGCCTGCGCGGAGCGGCCAGTGCCGAGGATGCGCGTGTCGTCGCCGACCTGTGCGCGTCGTGGGGCGTTCCCGTCACCATCGGGACGCTCACCCCTGAAGATATGTACGGCGGGACCGGAGTCGAAAATGCGGCCCGCGTCGCCCGCTATGCGTTTCTGGCACGAGTCGCCCGTGAGGTGGGAGCCGCCGCCGTCGCGGTCGCCCATCACGCTGACGACCAGGCCGAAACCGTGCTGCTGCATCTCATTCGCGGCAGCGGCTTGCAGGGTCTGTCCGGCATGGCCGTCTGCCTCCCCCTGCCCGGCCACGCAGACCTGCTGCTGATCCGGCCCCTGCTGCGCGTATCCCGCCGGGAAATTGAGGCTTACTGCCGTGCGCATGATTTGCAGCCGCGCCAGGATGCCACCAATGCGGATACCCATCTGCTGCGCAACGCCATCCGGTTGGAGCTGCTGCCCAGGCTGCGGTTGTGGAATCCGCAGATCGACACCGCTCTCACCCGTCTGGCGGATGCTGCCGCGCTCGATATGAATTACCTCCGCCAGCAGCTCGAAGGCGCGATTGTTGGGCATGTCACGCAGGAGGATGAACGCATCGTCCTGCCTCAACGTGTCTTTCGCGGCCTGCCCCCTGCATTGCAGCATCATTATATACAATGGAGCGTTCAGCAGTTACACGGGCAGGACCTGGCCTTCGTCCACATTACCCGCGCGGTCGAGCTGGCCTCGACGGGCACCACCGGCCAGCAGATGCCGCTGCCGGGCCATTTTCGCCTGCGGCTGGATTACGACAGGGTCATTCTCGAACGCTCCGATGCGCCCTTGCGGATGCCTGAAGGTCAGCCCTGGATGCAGCCCGGCCAGTCCAGGACCATCCATATTCCGGGCGACACCCCCTTACCCGGCAGCGCATACATACTGGAAACCAGCCTGCTCCCGCTGGACACCGGATTCCGACTGGTGATCGAGGTAGGCCAGCGGGTCGAAATCCGCACCCGCCGCCCCGGTGATCGTTTTGCGCCGCTGGGTCTCGGCGGGCATACCCAGAAAGTCAAGAAGTGGATGATCGACCACAAGGTTCCCCAGGCGGTGCGCGACCGCGTTCCGATTGTGACCGTCGAGGGTGAGATTGCAGCCCTGATCGTCGGCGGTGAGACCATCATCAGCCAGACTTTTGCCGTGCGCGACTCGATGCAGCCCGTCGTGTATTTGCGCTTCAAGGCCCACCCCCAGGCCTAAACGTTTATCATAGAGTTTCGGTGAAGATATGATTTGCAAAATTGTGTCTATTTATGTATGCTGAAGATAAAGATAAGGAAGGATTAAACAGGCAGGCCGTGCAATGGACATGACAAACGAAACTGCCCACGTTTTAGTTGTGGATGATGAGGGGGCCATCCGTTACTCAGTGAGCAAGACTTTGCAGCGTGTGGGGTATAACGTTGCCGAGGCAGCCAGCGGGGAAGAAGCGCTGGACACCATGAAGAAGCATCATTATGACGTGGTGCTGACCGACATCCGCATGCCCGGTCTGAGCGGGGTCGAATTACTGAAGCGCATTAAGGAACAGGCACCAGACGCTATCGTCATCCTGATGACCGGCTATGCCAGCCTGGGCACGGCGGTCGAGGCCCTGCGCCTGGGCGCGCACGATTATCTGATTAAGCCCAGTTCCAGCCAGGATATTCGCCAGAGCGTCGCGCGCGGCGTCGAACGTGCGCGCAATCTGAAACGCCGCCGTGCGCTGCTGGATGCCATCCGCAGCAACGTCAGCGAACTTACCCGGGCGGACGTGGATGTGGTCCGCGCGGCACTGGAAGATGCGGATTTTGAGGACGAGCCGCCGCGAATCGAGCATCCGCTGGCCGAATCGCTCAACACCAACATGACACTGGGGCCGCTGACCATTTATCCGGGCCGCTATCAGATCGCCGTCGGGGACCGCCCGATCGACCTGACACCGACCGAGTTCGATCTGCTGCTGTATCTGGCCGCTCACCGGGGGCGGGTCGTGTCCTGCCACGAATTGGTGCGCGAAGTGCGCGGTTACACGGTGGATGAGGCGGAAGCGCGCGAGGTGATCCGTCCCCACGTCAGCAACCTGCGCCGCAAGTTGAAACAGGCTGGTCAGGATGCCGATCTCATCGTGAACGTGCGCGGCATCGGCTACCGCCTGAGCGAAACCGCCCAGTAGATTGTCCAACATTCCTGGGGTCGCCCGCGCAGCCGTGCTGCTGTGTTTGCTGTTGTGCGCCCGCATCACAGCGGCGCAGCCGTCACTGACGCTGGAACAACAGATCGGCCAGATGTTCGTCCTAACGGTTCACGGTGCGCAACTTCCCGAAGTCGGGCGCGACTTTTTGCAGCGCTGGCAGCCCGGCGCGCTGGTCCTGTTTAACTCCAACATCGGCACCCCTGAAGCCATCACCCGCCTGACCAACAGCTACCAGCAGGCGATCACTGAGGCGGGCGGCGTGCCGCTGCTGATCGCCACCGATCAGGAGGGGGGCCGCGTGCAGCGCCTGACCGATGGCTTCACCACGCTGCCCGCTCCTGCCCTGCTGACGGCGGCCAATGACCCGGCGCTGGTGCGCGCTGTAGGCCGGGCGGTAGCCGACGAACTGCGCGCGGTCGGCATCAACATGAATCTCGCGCCCGTGGCCGATCTCGAACTGAACCCCAACAACCCGATCATCTGGCGGCGCTCCTTCGGCAGTGACCCTGAAATCACCGGGCAGGCGCTGGCGGCCTACGTTCAGGGCCTCCAGGACGGCGGCGTGCTGGCAACGCTCAAGCACTTTCCCGGTCACGGGGCCACCGACAGCGATTCGCATGTGGAACTGCCGGTGCTGCCTTTCAGCCAGGCTCAGGTGCTGGCGCGGGAAGCCGTGCCCTTCGAGCGCGCCGAGAACGCTGACGCCATCATGGTAACGCACATCTGGTTCCCGGAGATCGAACCGCAGGCAAATTTACCGGCCAGCCTGTCGCCGCATGTGATTGGCGGACTGCTGCGCGATGCAATGGGCTACGACGGAATCGTGATGACCGACGCGCTTGATATGGACGCGGTCGATCGCCAGTATGACTATGCGCAAGCGGCGGTCATGGCGATTCAGGCCGGGGCCGATGCGGTGACGGTCGGACCAGGGATTGGGCTGGAAAGTCAGGCGCGCATGATCCAGGCCGTGATCGACGCCGTACAGCGCGGCGACATCCCCGCAGCGCGCATTCACGAAAGCGCTCAGCGCATCCTCGATGCCAAGGCGCGCTACGGCCTGCTGGACTGGCAGCCGCTCGATCCGGCCAGTGCAGCGGATCGCATCCAGAAAGAGGCGCACGAAGCCCTCATCGCGGACCTGTTTCAGGCCGGGGTGACCGTCGTCTACGATCACGGTGATCTGCTGCCGGTCCCGCCGGATCGCAGCGTGGCGGTCATCTTCCTGGCGACGCGCAATTACACCCAGGCGGCCTGCGGCACGTACCGGGACGACATCCACTGGTCCGCGGTGGCATTGCATCCGGCAGACGATGAGATTGCCCGCGCGGTGGACATTGCCAGCCGGGTCGATACGGCCATCGTCTTTACCGAGAACGCCAGCGACAACCCGCAGCAGCAGGCCCTGGTGCGGGCGCTGCCGCCGGAAAAAACGGCGGTCGTCGCTCTGTCATCGCCCTATGACTGGCAGCAGTTCCCGGATGTCGCCGCTTACGTCCTGACTCACAGCCCGCTGCCGCCTGCGGTTCCGTCAGCCTGCGCGGTGTTGTTCGGCGCAGCCCCAGCGCGCGGCATCCTGCCGGAAACCCTGTCGTCCGACCTGCCTGCCGGTTCGCACGCAGATTGACGTTCGCGGTCACGTTTCTTAATGAGGCACCGCGAAACACCGCACTTGTTTCCGCCCCTGTTTCGGGTTAATTTTAAGGTGATGCAAGACCACCACAGGACAAGCACGCATGGGAACCCTCAACCCCGATCTGATCGGTAAAGATTTGGACGCGGTGCTCAACGACGCCGTCGCACTCAAAGACGAATTTCGCAAACCGGCGGTCATGCCAGAGATGGTGCTGCTGGCCCTGCTGCGGCGTAAAGAAACCGCGGCGGCGCGCATCCTGGGGGTATTCGCCAGCAGCCGAGGGGTTGATGTGCAGCGGCTGGAGCGGCAGGTTTATCTGGCCTGTGAGCGTGCCCGCGACCAGAACGGCAGCCTAGACTTTGTGGCGGCAGGCAACCGCAACATTCCGCTGTCGCGTCAGACGATCATCCTGGTGGATGACGCCCTCAGCGAAGCTAATGCCCGCGAAGAAGTCCGCGTCGATACCGATCATGCACTGCTGGTGCTGGCCGAATCGTCGCAGACGACCACCAGCGGCATCCTGCGGCAGCACGGCATCACCCCCAAAGCCCTGACCGACATTATGGGCGACAAGCAGCAGTATGGCGGCAAACCGAGCAGCAGCACCGCCCAGGACATCGTCGCGACGGCCAAAGCCGGTGAACTGCGCGCGGTCTATTTTCGTGAGGACCTGCTGCGCGAGATGATTAACATCCTGACGCAGTCCATCAACCGGCACATCATCCTGGTTGGGCCGGACGGCGTGGGCAAGCGCACTCTGGCCTACAGTCTCGGCCTGCTGATTTCCGAGGGCAAGGGACCCAACGGCATCACCAGCCTGGTGCAGATCGACGAAACGGCTCTGCTCGACAACGATCATCAGGCGATGCGCGCCGGGCTGAGCAAGGCTCGCGGCGGCATCCTGTTTATTCCGCACCTGCATCGCTTTTTCGGTGGGCCGGTCAAAGCAGATTTCACCAAATCGACGCCGCAGGTGCAAAAAGCTTTTCTGGAAGATGACCCGATCATCATCGCCACCACGACCGACGTCGAATACAATCAACGGCTCGCCGGTGTGATGGCGGTGGCCGAAAACAGCCAGATCCTGCGCGTGCCGGAACCTTCCGTCGAGGAAACTATCGAAATTCTGCGCATCCTCAAGCCGCACCTGGAAGCCGATTACCAGCTTCAGATCGCCGACGAAGCCCTGCTGCTCACGGCGCGGCTCGCCAAGCGTTATCTGGGCGGGACTCCCCTGCCCCGCAGTGCTGAACGCCTGCTGCACCGAACCGCGGCGATGGTCAACATGAGCAAACAGACCCACCTGGCCTTTAAGCCCGACATAAAGAATCATTCCGAGCTGGATGCCGAAGACATCACCCTGACTGCCAGCCAGATGACCGGCGTCCCGGTGAGCAAGCTGGGCGAAGATGAACGGATGCGCTACGCCAGCATGGTTGAGCATTTAAAGGAACGCCTCATCGGGCAGGACGAAGCGGTGCTGGCGGTCAGCCGAGCCATCAAAACGGCGCGGGTGGGCCTCAAGGACCCTCGCCGTCCGATTGGCGCGTTCTTGTTCCTGGGGCCAACCGGCGTCGGCAAAACGGAACTGGCGCGCGCGCTGGCCGAGTTCATGTTCGGCAACGAGGAGGCGATGCTGCCACTGGATATGAGCGAGTTTCAGGACGACAGCAGCCTGAACCGGCTCATTGGCTCCCCGACCGGCTATGTCGGCAGCGAAGAAGGCGGCCAGCTCACCGAGCGCGTCCGCCAGCAGCCTTATACGATCGTGCTGTTCGATGAAGTCGAGAAGGCGCACCCGCGCGTGCTGGATATTCTGCTGCAAATGATCGAAGAAGGCCGCCTGACCGACGGGCGCGGCAACACCACCCGCTTCACCGAGACGGTGATTATCCTCACCAGTAACCTCGGCTCTCAGCACCTGGCTGTGCCCGTCATCACCGATGAAGTGCGCGATGAGGCCATGGATCAGGTGCGCGACTTCTTCCGCCCCGAATTCCTCAACCGCCTCGATGAAGTCATCATGTTCAGCGCGCTGACCAACGAAGACCTGTACGACATCCTCAAGCTGATGTTGAAGAAGGAAGGCAAGATGGCGCAGGATCGCGGCCTGGCGCTTGATTTCAGCGAAGAAGCGGTGCAGTGGCTGCTGGCGCAGAACGACCAGCCCGAATACGGCGCACGCCCGCTCCAGCGGCTCATCCGGCGCTTCGTGCGCGAACCACTGGCGGATTTCCTGCTGCGGGCCAATCCCCCGGCGGGGACTCAGGTGCGCATCGACGCCGACGGCAGCGGCCTGACCTTTGCCGCCGTCGCCGAAGATGGCAAAGCATATACGGTGGAAGGGTAGCCCACAGAGGGTGACAAATCCGATGGCCGACCTACCGCACGAAAAAACCGCAATCAGCCTCGATGACCTGCTCGACATGGGCGAGGATACGCGCGTCGAAATCATCCACGGGGAGCTTATCGAGATGACCGCTGCCGGGGTGCTGCATCAGATCATAATCGGCAATTTCTTTCGTACGCTCGATCCCTTTGCCAGCGAGCATGGACTCGGCGCAGTTTTTACCGATGGCCTGACCTACCTGATGCATTCCGACCCGCGATCGCTGCGGCATTCGTTCGTGCCGGATGTCTCGTTTATTCGGCGTGAGAATATTCCTGCCGGTTTTGACCTCCGCAAGCCCTTTCCCGGCGTACCCGATCTGGCAGTAGAAGTCGTATCGCCCAATGACAAAGCGGTCGATGTGCAGGAAAAGATCCTGATCTATCTGGAAAAAGGCGCGGAACAGGTCTGGGTCGCTTACCCGGAACCGGGCAGACAATCGCTGCACCAGTACCGCCGCGATCAGTCCACCATGCGCATCTATCAGAAACCGGAGGAAGTCATCGACACCAGTGCCTTGTTCCCCGGGCTGGAAGCACTGACCGTCGCCACGATTTTTAGTTTGCCGGCCTGGGCGACGGACGAGGCATGAAACCGTGAGCAGGAAGCAAGGCATCTGGCAGTGACGAATGACGAAACCTTTCATCAGCGGCCCATCCTGAAACGGCTGGACACGGGCTGGCTGGCATGGCAGGCGACCATCGGCTACATTTCCCATGCGCACAGCGCGGATGCCGTGCTGACCCTTACCGCCTACCCGGTGTCAGAAGTCGCCGTCGGCTGGTCGGCTTCGCTGCTGTGGGGAGAGCACGTCGAAGCGGTCCACAACGAGTCGAGCCTGGCAGCGGCGCTGCGGGGATTGTGGGCTAAAATCGAAGCGCATCATACCATTTTTCTGGACTCCGAAGCGGCTGTTCGCCGCCCGGTCGATTATGCGGACGACGCC
>JAIOHO010001027.1 GCA_019912905.1 Anaerolineae bacterium | reverse complement strand
GTTAACTGTTCAGCCCATTCGTGATATAGTTTGCTTACACTGCTCATGGTTTTGCCCTCTGGGTTTGCTTCAGTCAGCTTTAACCTTAGCGCATTCCATGAGCAGCTTGTATATCCTCTACAAAAGTGTCAGGTTCTCAGTCTTCCTTTCATATTGAACCAGAGTGAATGTTAACGGAAAGAACCAGAAAACCCGCCTACAATAAAGATGACATTTTTGTAAGACTAACCACGTCCATCATGTAGAAATATCGTGGATGAAATCACCGATTCTCAGCCGATTCAATCAATGGTTTAGCCTTCCCAGGTTCGAAACCGAAAATGAGGCTCGCGCCGCCTACCTGCTGGCGGTCACGGTGCGCCTCATCCTGATTGCGCAGATCGTGTATGCGCTCCTGACCCTGGTCGGCGGCAAAAACCTGTTATTTTTAGGAAGTACAGCTTCGGCGGTGTCGTCGATCGTGGTGCTGGCTCTTATCCGCCGCCGGCGAGTGACCGCCGCCTATATCTCATTCTCTTTCGTGATGTGGGCGTGGCTCTCGCTCGCGGCCCTGCGCTATGGCGGTTTGAGCGGCTCCATCATCACCGCATTGAGCACAACCACGCTGGTGCTCAGCATCCTCCTGCCATCCGTATGGCGGCTGCGCCTCATTCTCCTGTCGCTGATTTCATTCCTGGCCCTGTATCTGCTCGACATCTACCACATGCTGCCGCCGTTCAGTCGGGAAAATCTGGAAACTGAATTATTCATCGAAGTAACCATCTTCCTGATGGCCGCCGGGCTGGTTCACCTGATCGCGAACAATCTCAGTGATGCCCTCGAACGCGCCCGCAGCAACGAACAGGCGCTGACCGCTGTTCTCAGCGATCTGGCGTCAACCACCATTTCAAAATCCTACCTGGATGATATTCTGCGCTCGATTAATGACGCGCTGATCGTGCTGGGTAAAGATATGCACATCGAGCGTATGAACCGGGCAGCGTTGGAAGTGCTGGGATACGCCGAAACCGATCTGCTCGGTAAGTCGCCGGATCTGATTTTTTCGGAAGATGCGCTCGTTTGGCTGGAACAGGCACGCACCAACCCGACCAAATGGGCAGAGACAACCTTTATCTCGCATACGGGAAAAGCAATCCCCGTCTCCTTCTCCGCCTCGCCCTTAATCGACGAGCACGGCCAACCGCAGGGAATCGTCTGCGTGGCCCAGGATCTTTCCGAGCGCCAGCAGGCCGCGGCAGAATTGGTCAAGCGCGAGGAGCTTTACCGGACGCTGGGCCGCAGTTTGCCCGACATGGGCGTGGTGTTGTTCGATCAGGATCTGCGCATCCTGATCGCCGAAGGCACCGCGCTGAGATCCTCGGGCTACCCCGGCCATGAAGCCGAAGGTCGGCTCTTATCCAACATTGTGACCCCGGCATCCTATGAAAAGCTGGAACCGCTCTACCGGGCTGCGCTGTCTGGTCAGCATATCGTGCAGGATTATCACCCGACGACCGGCCAACAAATCTATAATGTGCAGACGGTGCCGGTGAAGAATGGGGCCGGAGTCATCTTTGCAGGCATGGTGCTCATTCAGGACGTCACCACACGCCGCCAAAACGAGAACGAGTTGAAACAGCATCTCGACCAGTTGATGATTCTGCGCCGCGTCGATGACGAGGTGAGCCGCAAGCTGAACGTCCCTTACGTCCTCAATCTGGCCCTCGATATGGCCGTTCGCGTCAGCCTGGCGCGGGCCGGGGCCATTCTGCTGCTCGACGACCAGGGCATCCTGATGGTTGCCCAGATGATCGGCCAATTCTCCGGCACCCTGGTCGATGGCTATCCCCGATCGCCGGATGGGGTCGCACAGCAGGTGCTCGAAAGTGGCCGGGCACAGACGACCGACCAATTCACCGCCATCCCGTTGATCTCCAACCAGCATCCGATGGGGGTGCTGCTGCTCGAAACCGTCAGGCCCTTGTCCGATGAAAACCTGGATTTCATGCAGGTGCTGGCCGGGCGCGCAGCAGCAGCCGTCGATAATGCCCGGCTGTACGAAATCTCGCGCAGCCAGTTGAGCGAATTAAGCGGGCTGTACGACCGGGTGTCCCAGCTTGAGCAGTTGAAGACCGATATGATTCGTATCGCGGCCCACGACCTGCGCAATCCGATCGGAGTCATCCTCGGCTTCTCCGAACTCCTGCTCGACATGAACAAGGATCAGGCGCAGGCGGAGCAGGTCCAGCACATTCACATGGCCGCCAAACATATGCAGCGCATCGTGCAGGATATTCTGTCGCTGGAGCGCATCGAGCAAATGCAGCAGGGCTACCACGAGACCGCCAATCTGGTCGAGCTGGCGCTGACCGCCTACGACGTGCATTATGCCCAGGCGCGGGACAAGAAGCTCGTCTACCGTCACAAACTCCCCATCCTCGCCATTGATGTGCAGTGCGACCCGCCGCAGCTTCAGGAGGCAGTCGCCAACCTCATCTCCAATGCCATCAAGTACACGCCCGAAGGCGGTCAGGTCGAGATCTGCATTCAGATGGAAGATCACAGGGTTCGGGTCGAAGTATCCGATACAGGCTATGGTATTCCCGAAGAATTCCAGGCGCGTCTGTTCCAGCCATTCTCCCGTGCCCGCAGCCCCGAAACCCGCGAAATAGAAGGCACCGGCCTGGGCCTGCATCTGGTGAAAAACATTATCGAGCGGCATAATGGGGAATTGTACGTCCGCAGTGTTTATGGTCAGGGCAGCACCTTCGGTTTCTGCCTGCCTACTGCGGGTAGCACACCCGATGCTGTGGCCCCGGAGAATGGTCATGAACCAGCCGGAAAAACCCAACCTTGATCTGATTAATCAGGTGCAGCAGGCCCGCATGCAGCACGATGCAGACGCCGTTCCCTCACAGGTCAGCGGTGTCTACTGGATCGAAGCCAAACGGTCCGCCGCGTTTCAGGCGTCCGGGCCGACGCCGCGGGCCGGCTACTGGCGCATCGACACCACGCTTGACCAGGTCGATGAGCTGTGGGCCACCATCAAGGCCGCCACCGCAGCCGGGCAGTTGGGTTATAAATCCAAAGTCGCCACCGCCTCGCGCGATGCGTATGCGAATTCCCGGGTCATCCACGTCCTCACCTATGACCACATGGATCAGGCTGACGTAGACCGGGTCCGGGCTGCGCTGGAACAATTGGACATCCCCGGCGACCTCACCTATCACGCGGATTGACGAGATACCGATCATGCGGCAGGCCCGGGTTTGAAACCGCCGCTGGTCAAAATCCCGCTTCCCCGGCTACAATATCCCCATACTCGACCATCAGGAAAACACCATGTCCAGCATTTTTTACATTGACGGTGAATTCGTCCGGTCAGATGATGCCAGCATCCCAGCCAATGATCTGGCGATCCTGCGCGGCTATGGGGTATTCGACTTCATGCGCACCTATGGCGGCAAGCCCTTTCATCTGGACTGGCACCTCAAACGCCTGGAACGCTCCGCCCGGCTCATCGACCTCGATCTGCCCGTATCGCTGGATGACATTCGCGGTATTACCCTGGAAACGCTGGCGCACAACCACTACCCCGAAGCCAATGTGCGCATCGTCGTCACCGGCGGCACCTCCGACGACAACATTACCCCCAACGGCGGCGCGCGCCTGCTGGTAATGGTCACACCCTGGAAGCCGCTGCCTGCAAGCTGGTACGAGGACGGCATCAAAATTATCACGCATCACACCGACCGCTATCTGCCGGAAGCCAAGACTATCAACTATATTCCTGCGATCCTCGCGCTCAAAAAAGCCCGGCAGCAGAACGCCGTCGATGCCATTTATATCGACGGGGCAGGCCACGCCCTGGAAGGCACCACCACCAACCTGTTCGCCTTCTTCGGCGATCGCCTGGTCACGCCCGGCCAGAATGTCCTGCTCGGCATCACCCGCCAGACGATCCTCGATCTCGCTTCAGATCGTTTTCAGGTCGAAGTGACTGATCTGCTGCTGGCCGATCTGCGCAAGGCGGATGAAGTCTTCATCTCGTCGTCCAACAAGGAAGTCTGCCCGGTCCGCCAGATCGACGATCAGATCGTCGCCACCGGCGTCCCCGGCCCGAACACCCACTTCCTGATGGAGCAGTTCGCCAAAATGTCCGTGGCCTACGCCCAATCGTGAGGCCCGCCGAAAGCCTGAAGGGTCACACCGCGTCCATATCCTGACGCAACGTCCGACAATCAGGAGGAGAAACCCATGACTCTGCCCGCTTATCTCAGTTGGCAGGCGGCCATCCCCGTCCTGCATCAGGCCGCGCAAATACTGAATGCCGCCCGGCTCGCCAGTCTCGATCCGCTGCCCAATGCGCTGCGCCACAGTCTACGTCCTATCCCCAACGGCGCGACCACCGACGCCCTCAAAGAACACATTGTGCTGACTCTGGACTACCCCCAGGGCACGATCCTCGTCGCCCAGGAGGACGGCGCGGAAATCCTGCGCGTGAACCTCAATGCCCACACCCAGGATTCGCTCAGCAAGACGGTATTCTCCGGGCTGGCGCAGGCGGGCTACGATCTGAAGCCGAATTCCTCGAAGCTGACCGGGGCGAATCGGTTCGATCTCGATCTCACTCAAGGCCAGATTTATGCCGACGTGCAGTGGCGGATGTTCCAGACCCTGGCGGCGCTGAAGGCCAGCATGTACGGCCCGCAAAATCCGCTGGTGCTCTGGCCGCACGGCTTCGATCTTTCGACACTCTGGTTCGTCGAGGGCATGGACGAAGGCCGCGACCCGCACCTGAATTTTGGTTTCTCGCCCGGCACGCCCGACATCGGCCAGCCCTACGTCTATTTTTATGCTGTACCCGCCTTGAACGACCTGCGCGACCAGATCCCCGATCTGTTCACCTGGGCCACCGGCTGGCACAGCCCCGGCGGTTACATCCCTTACGACCGTTTCGCCAACGAAAGCCTGCCGGAACAACTGCTGCTGGACGCCCTGCTCGACGTCTACCGGATGGCCTCAGCACGGCTGATGGCGGCCTGACGCCGCTCATTCCTTCCCTCGGAACGTACCGTGAATTGGCCCTATTGCCAGGCACCTTGCTGACCCTTATGGCGTTTGCAAGGTGTCTTTAGTTTTGGGAGGGTATACCGGGTTCAAAATTTACAGCTTATTAATAAATGTAAGTCTTTTTTTGAAATAAAGGCGTTATCATTGAAATAGTTCACCTTGAGAGCGAGGTGAAAGCGCTGAAACCAGCTAGTGCAGCTCTCAACACGATCACTGAAGGAGTCAGGCTGTGCTCAACTACAAAACCCGATTCATAATTCTCGTACTCGTTCTCATTTCCATGTTTCTGACACTGACTACGGTCAGTGCCGCCAATACCGTCACGTCCCCGGAAAGCGCCACCCTGTCCGCACCGAACGCACCAAGCGCTGCGCCGCGCTGCTATTATGGTTCCAAGGTGTGGGCCGATGGAAAAAACTACGGCATCCGCATCTGGCGGGAGTGGCTGGAGTTTGACTGGTGTCATGATGGCCGGGCGGCCAGCGTCTCGCGTGTGAACCACTGGTTCCAGATCAGCTACCCGTTCACACAGGTCGCCTGGCAAAACCAGTCGGTTTCACCCGGCCCGAACGGATCGCAGATCGTCTTTGTGCATGGCGAAGTCGAATTCAGGTGGGAATTCAAGCTTGGGAAGATCAAGGTCCCGGTCGTCCTGCGCAAATATTCTGCCATCAAACTTCAGGTCGCCAAAAACGGCAAAGTCAGCAAAATATCGTAATTTGAAACATCAGTAGTCCCGAAGCCCTCGTCCACTCGGCGGGGGCTTTTTACGTTATAATCCGGTCGCATGAGGAGGGTTGGAAAATGACCGGAACAGCCCTGTTTGAAGCACTCACGCAGCGCGAACACGAAATCCTCATCCTGGTTGCGGAGGGCCTGTCCAACCAGGAAATCGCGGACCGTCTGTTCGTTGCCCTCAGTACCATCAAATGGTACATCCGCCAGATCTACAACAAGATGGGCGTCGACAACCGCCGCCAGGCCATCGCCCGCGCCCAGGAAGCCGGGCTGCTTGGTGCGCCGCCGCTGCCCGCCTCCATGCCGCTGCACAACCTGCCGGCCCAGACGACTCCGTTTGTCGGTCGGGAAGCCGAACTGGACCACCTGGCCGCCCTGCTCGCTAACCCGGAAGTACGCCTGATGACCATCCTCGCGCCTGGCGGCATGGGCAAGACGCGGCTGGCGCTCGAAGCCGCCGAACAGCAGATCGGACGCTTCCCCGACGGCGTGTATTTCGTGCCGCTTACCGCCCTTTCCTCGCCCGATCCCCTCATGCACACCATCGCCGAGCACACTGCCTATGATTTCCAGTCTGATGGCCGCCCGCCCCTCCAGCAGATTCTCGACTTCCTGCGCCCCAAGCGCCTCCTGCTGGTGCTCGATAACTTCGAACATCTGCTGGAGGGCGCACCGCTCGTGACCGAAATTCTGCAAGCCGCGCCAGGAGTCACCGCGCTGGTCACCTCGCGCGAGCGCCTCAACCTGCACAGCGAGACGGTCTTTACCGTCGGCAGTATGCCCTTTCCGTTGGGAGAGACTGCGCCGTCCCCGCTGGATTATGAGGCGGGCCAGTTATTCCAGCGCAGCGTCAGCCGCGCCCGCGCCGACATTCAGATCCCCGCGGCGGACTGGCCGCATGTGGCCCGCATCTGCCGCCTGGTCGAAGGCATGCCGCTGGCAATCGTCCTGGCCGCCGCCTGGGTCGAGGTGCTGTCGATTGCCGAGATTGCGGATGAGATCAGCCAGAGCATCGACTTTCTGGCTGCCGAAATGCGCGACAGCCCTCGCCGTCAGTGGAGCATCCAGGCTGTGTTCGAACCCACCTGGCAGCGCCTGACCGAGGCACAGCGCGCAGTCCTGATGAAGCTGGCCGTCTTTCGCGGTGGGTTCAGCCGCCGGGCCGCGCAGCTCATCGCGGGAGCCAGTCTGCTCGACCTGCACGCGCTCGTCAACAAGGCGCTGCTGACGCGCAATGACGAAGGCCGCTACAGCCTCCACGGACTGCTGCGCCAGTTTGCCGAGCAAAGACTGCGGGCTTCCGGCCAGATGGATGCCGTGCGCGATGCCCACGCCGCCTATTATGCCCAGGCGATGCAGGCGCGGCTGGGTGATCTCAAAGGCCCGAACCAGTTGGAAACCCTGGGTGACATCGAAATTGACCTCGAAAACCTGCGCACAGGCTGGACCTGGGCGCTGGAACACAGCATGCATGGGGCGGCGGATCAGTACCTGGAGAGCCTGGGAATCTTCTTCTTCATGCGCAGCCGCCTTCAGGAAGGCATCGAATGGTTCAGCGCGGCAGCCGCAAAAACCGCTAATCTACCCGGGGACTCCGCCCGCTCGACCCATAACCTGATCCAGATCTGGCAGGCGCAGTTCCTGCAACACATCTGGAATCTCGATCAGGCCGTGCAGTTGGCCGAGCAGGGGCTGGCAGTTGCCCGTGCCCAGCACGACGAACCGCAGATCGCCCTCGCCCTCTATACCCTGGGCATGGCCTTTGCGACCATCGGCGGAACCGCACTCGAACAGGCTCGCCCTCTGGCCCTGGAGAGTCTCGACTGCTATCAACGGCTCGGAGAACCATTCTGGATGGCCCGGGTTTACCAGTTACTGGGTTATATCGTGATCATGCAAAACCATTTCGACCAGAATCTGGAATACACCCGGCAGGCGCTGGACCTGCGGCGTGCCATCGGCGACCAACTGGGAATCGCCAATTCGCTGCTCAACCTCGGTGCGGCGCTTCAGGAAATCGGGCAGTGGGAACTGTCCGAACAGTATACCCAGGAAGGTATGCCGGTCTTCCGCGAGTATGGGCACTCGGCGACACTGGGCATTGCCCTGCGCAATCGGGTCGCCCAGAGTTTCTTCCGAGGCGACTTCGAGCAGGCCGAGGCGTCCATCGCCGAAGGGCTGAGCTTCTCCCTCCGCCAGAACCTGCGCAATCATATCGTCGCGCTGACCTTCCAGCGCAGCCTGGGTTCCCTGCTGCGCGGCGACTATGCCGAGGCGCTGCGTTTGGCCGAAGAAGCCCATCAAGCCGGGCTGGACCTCGCCAATGGCGATGCCTCCCGCTTTGAAGCCGAGTATCCGCTGGTGGCGGTCGGCTGTGCCCGCTGCGGCCTGGGCGATTTTGCCGGGGTCCGCCCCCTGCTGGAAACCCCACTGGCGCGCATCGAAGTGGCCCCGGCGGCCAATCTCGCCCTGCGCTACAACCTGACGGGCCTCGCCGC
>JAIOHO010001026.1 GCA_019912905.1 Anaerolineae bacterium | reverse complement strand
GGCGGCGCGGATCTGCTGCTGGGTGCGGTTCAGGACGCTTTCGAACTGCGCTTCGGTGATGCCCTGACCGTTCACGCGGGCGACCAGCGCCTGCCCCGCCGCGTCGATGGGCAGCGTGCCGGACGCCGCTTCGACGACATTCTGGACATTCCCATCCGCCGACTGCACGGAGGCAGACTCGACGTTCGGTGCATTCGAGGCAGGGCTGCTGGCACAGGCGGCAGCGAGCAGGATCAGCGGCAAAAAGGCGGGCAGCTTCGGCAAGACAATTCCTTACGGTGTGTTCCAGTACGTGAGTCTTATTATGCTATTGCCGCTGCATCCAGGCAAGTTAGGGTTTCGACCCGGGCACCCACGCGCACACGGACAGCCAGCCCGCGCTCACAGCCTGCCCCGGAGGTCCGATACCGCGCCGCGCGTTTCTGGCATAAAATGGAGCCAATACCACATCAGCGCACCGGAGGGCATCATGAATAAAAGATTTTGGATTTTGCTGATCATGCTGATCGCAGTGATCGGCACGGCTGACGCACAGGACGACGAAACCTACCGCGTGCGCTATGGCGATACGCTCGACGGCATCGCGCAGACACGAGACATCTCGATTGCCTGCCTCGCCGGGGCCAATGCCTTGACCAACGCCAATCAACTCAGCTACGGACAAATGCTGACCATCCCGGCGGACTGCGACCCTTATGACGAGATCGAATTGATGATCTTCAGCAACGTGGAGGATCTGACCGGCAACGAACTGCTGGCCTCTGGCCTGGGACGCGGTGGGGGCCGCGCTGCATCTGCCGAAGCGACTCAGGAGTCTGAAGCCGATTCGATGGCCGCGATGACGCCGGAAGCAAACACGACGACGGAAGCCGAGGCGACCCCCGAAGCCGCCATGATGCCGACCGACGAAGTCTACGTCGTCCAGAAGGGGGATAACCTCACCAAAATCGCCAAGAAATTTGAGGTGACGGTCGCCTGCCTCCTGCGGGCCAACGCCATCTTCAACCCGGACCTGATCTACACCGGTCAGGAACTGCTCATCAGCGCGGGCTGCCAGGCTGAGGGGACAGCGGATCTGC
>JAIOHO010000097.1 GCA_019912905.1 Anaerolineae bacterium | reverse complement strand
TAAATGTACTTCTTCGCGGCAACAGAAAGGGCGGGTACTTTCCGCCCTACTACTTCTCCGCCACGTGAAGTCGTGTTACCGGATTTGTCTATACCGATACCGATCTCGAATGTGCCGATGGTGGTACTGCCCGTGTGAAGGTGCACCCATCAGCCCTTGATGTATGTTGGACGGCACACTAAAATATTGGTAGATACTGCCGTTGTGGAACTCGATTTCGAGGACTGAAGTGGCAGAATCATAACCAACGGAACGCAAATTGCCTGAATCTGACGCTTGACTTAGATCTTGGGAATCTCTATCTTGCTAATCGATATACTGCCACCAAGAACCTTTGCCACTGGAACGAACAGGTGGGAAGGTTTCTCCTTGAGAAAGCGTGATAATTCTTTCTTCCGCCTTCGGTAACGGCAAAGTGGTTCCATCACCGTAGCGAGCAAACTGGTATCTTCCTGTATAGGGGGCTTTTTGCCCAGTATTATTGAGTTTGCTCTCACCCTTACTGCGTTTGCAGTATTGGGCCAACCGATCACAAAAGCTACTGTCAGGTAATTCACCATTTCTTACGTCAACATACTGCGTGCGGATATAAATCAGCCAATTCTTGCTGCTCAATAGTTCACCTTGTAGCAAGACCGGAAAAGCTGGCTTGTCCAGTGAGTCAGCGAATGTTACTTCACGCTGCACCCATTTCGACTGATCCGATGCTGGCGTCATGATGACAAGAAAAGCGCCGCATTCACGAATTGCTCCAACAATTGAATGCCACCAATCCTCACCATAATCAATGCGCTCATCTAACCAAACGTTAAAGCCATGCTGACGCAAATAGTCGGTTAGCATTAGAGCGTAGTCTTGGTCTCTATGACTGTAACTGATAAATACATGGTCATCCATAGCAATATCCATCACAGCAAAATCGGGCAATAGTTTCTTCAATGTGGTTTAGGGTTTTGACCATAGCATCACGTTTGAATCTGATGCACCTACTGCCCACATTGTACAGCAATGGTACAATGGGCGCAGCGGTCAGATAGGCGTGCGGGGCGGCATGGAAACCCTCAGCGGCACAATCGAACGCATCACCTTCTACAACCCGGAAAATGGTTACAGCGTCGTCAAAATCATCGCCGATGGCATCATCCGCAAGGCCGCAGCCGCGCGTGATGGCACCATTACGGTGGTCGGCTCGATGCCCGGCCTGAACACCGGCGAAAATGTCGAGTTCGCCGGCGAGTGGGTGGAAGACCCGCGCTACGGCTTGCAGTTCCGGGCGGAGATGGTCACGCCGGTGGTGCCCTCGACCGAGGAAGGGCTGATGACCTACCTGAGCAGCGGCATCGTCCGGGGCATCGGCCCACGCACGGCGGAGCGCATCGTCGGGCACTTTGGCGCGGATACGCTGCGTGTGCTCAACGAGGAGCCGGACCGCCTGAGCGAGATTATCAAGCCGGCGTTGGCGAAACAACTGGCCGCGGCCTGGGCCGACAATCAGACCAGCCGTCAGGTGATGATTTTTTTGCAGGGTTACGGCGTCACCAGCAAGATGGCGAAGCGCATCTTCGACCAGTTCGGTCACCTGACCGTTCAGGTCGTGCAGGACGATCCCTACGTGCTGGCCGACGAGGTGTTCGGCATCGGCTTTATCAAGGCGGACCAGATCGCCCTCAATATGGGGCTGCCAGCGGATTCGCCCAAGCGGATGCGCGCCGGGCTGAGCTTCGCGCTCAATCAACTGGCGCAGGAGGGCCACGTCTACGTGCCGCGCCCCAACCTGCTCGATAAGACGGCGGAACTGCTGCGCATCCAGACCTCCGATGCGCTGGAGACGGTCCTCAACCAGCAGGTGATGATGGGCGACCTCATCAGCGATTCGCAGGTGACTGGCAGCACCGACCCCGCCATCTACCTGCCCGTGTTTTATTATGCCGAGAAAGATGCGTCCGAGCGGCTGCGAATCATCGGGCGCACGCCGTCCAGCCTGACGCAGCAGGCGCAAAAGCTCAACTGGCCGAAGTTTCTGGCGGACCTGCTGGGGCAAAGTGACGTCCGCCTGACCGAACAGCAGCAGGACGCGGTGCGTTTTTCCTTCGCGCATAAGGTCTCGGTGCTGACCGGCGGGCCGGGCACCGGCAAGACCACGACACTGAAGATGGTCATCGAAGCGCTGCAAACGCTCGACTGCACCTTTGCGCTGTGTTCGCCCACCGGACGAGCGGCGCGGCGGCTGGCTGAAGC
>JAIOHO010001025.1 GCA_019912905.1 Anaerolineae bacterium | reverse complement strand
CCGATTACGTGGATCTGTATCAGGCCCACTGCTGGGATGCTGCGACCCCGATTGAGGAAACGCTGCGGGCGTTTGATGACCTGGTGCGTGCCGGGAAGGTGCGCTATCTGGGTGTGTCCAATTACACCCCATCGCAGCTGGTTCGCGCCAATATGCTCAGTTCACAGCAGGGTTGGGAGCGCATCACCTGTCTTCAGCCCGAATACAGCCTGCTGGTGCGCAGCACCGAATGGGAACTGCTTCCCGTCTGCCGTGAAGAAGGGATCGGTGTGATCGCCTGGTCTCCTCTGGCCGGTGGCTGGCTGACCGGCAAGTATCGCCGCGACCAGGCACCTCCGCCCGACAGCCGGGTGGGTCGCGCGGATCGCTGGGACGATCAGCCCGAACAGCGTGAGACAGAAACCACATGGAAGATCATCGACGCCCTGCTCGACATCGCCCAGGCACGTGGCAAAACACCTTCGCAGGTTGCGCTGAACTGGGTGCTCCGTCAGCCAGGGGTCACCGCGCCGATTTTCGGCGCACGCACGGTTAACCAGCTTGCGGATAACCTGGGCAGCGTCGGCTGGAACTTGTCCGCGGATGAACTGGACCGACTCGATCAGGTCAGCAGAATCCTACTGCCTTCACCGTACAGCTTCATCAACCGTTACACTCGGCCACGTCCGTAGATCCGGGCCTGCGAGTTTCGACCCAGAGCAGCCACCTGACTCCAGCCTCGCTGGATCGCCTTAAGACCGACTGGGCGCAAATGCCGCTCGTCGGTCGCGTGGACCAGCAGGCGGCCATGTCGTAACCGTTCAGCCCTGAGCTCATTGTAACGCCGGCTGAAATATGCCCTTGGGCATCGTTCTGATCCGATTGACACCTGACCACTTTTTTCATACAATGGCGTTAGTTGTAATTATAACATTACAGGATAACAAGGCATGATGCCGCGCCCTGGAATTGATCATGATAGCCCGATCCCCTATTATGTGCAGGTGATCGACGTGCTGAAGGATGGCATCAGTCGCGGTGAGTGGCGAGTCGGTGACCAACTGCCTGGGGAACAAGTGCTGTGTGAGATGTTCGATGTCAGCCGAACCGTGATCCGCCAGGCGCTGCAATCCCTGACGCAGGAAGGTCTGATTGTTCGCCGCAAAGGACGAGGAACCTATGTCGCCGAACCGAAGATCAGCGAGAACCTTGCGCAGCGGTTGACAGGTTTTTACGAGGACATGGTCAGCCAGGGCTACGTGCCCGTGAGTCAGGTACTCAAACAGCGTGCGATCCCGGCAAGCGCCAAAGTCGCCAGCTATCTCGAAATTCCACCCGGCACGGAGGTGCTTGAGATCGAACGCCTGCGCTTCGTCCAGGATGAACCGCTGGTATTGGTGACGACCTACTTACCTTACAATCTGTGCCCGGATCTTCTGCACCTGGATCTGACCCATCAGTCCCTGTATGCCATCCTGCACGACCAATGTAACTTAACGATTGTCCGAGGCCGCCGCATCCTCCAGGCCGTTCAATCGAACGAGCACGAGGCGAGCCTGTTGAAAGTGAAAAAATCGTTTCCCCTGATCATGCTCGACAGTGTAAGCTATCTCAAAACCGGCACCCCTATCGAATATTATCACGCGCTTCATCGAAGTGATCGCCTGCGCTTTGAGGTGGATCTTTTCCATGCCTTAAAGCAGGGGGACGCTGAGAACTAGCGCACTTGACCAGGGATGTGACCCGCAATTATCCGGGATTAGCCCGCAATGCCCACCTTGCTGCCAGTCGCACGGCTGGGAGCCGATCGCGACACGCCAGATCGTCGTCCGAATAGCTCATAAACTCGAATGCACGCCCGCCAATCGTGCGTAACATCGGCACAGGACCGGGGATCAGCCAACCGCTTTCCAGGACGGAGGTGGTTGTTCCCTGGGTTAAGCTTTTGCGCTGCCAAAGAACCGTTTCAGCCAGTTGCGCCGCCATACCAATCTCAGAAAAAGCATCCAGACCAGCGCCGCTGCTGCAATGAGAAGATGCCAGGAGAGAGGCAGATTGAGCAGCTCGAAGAAGGAGCGTAACGGGTCGATGAGCAGGATCACGATGTAAACCAGCAGCAACGCTCCCGCCAGCAGGGTCGGTCGCCAGTCGCCGCTCCATTCATCCCCCCCCACAAACCACTGCGCGGGCGGCTCGACAAAGATGACCAGGATCAGCCCGGAGTACACCAGGAAAGAGGTCAGCACGGTCTGCGCGGCCAGGAAAGCGACTTCGCGGATGAAATCATTGGGCGCGGAGATGTCGTAATTGATGCCCGTGAAGGTTCTGAATTCCGCCACCATATCGGGCGTCACCGCAACATCCACGGTGCCCAGGACCGTCGCAAAAATCGCCATGACATACACCAGCATCCCAAAGGCATAGATCGTGAGAGCGGCAGGAATCACAAAATGCCCGATTTCCCGGAGCATACTTCCTCGGGGCAGCGGGCCAGGGCGTGCCCAGAAAGCGAGCGCCAGCGTCGGAACGGCGACCACCAGGAAGACCAGCAGGGTGTTGTGTTTCGGTTCGAATGGAAACCCGAAATCGATAAAA
>JAIOHO010001024.1 GCA_019912905.1 Anaerolineae bacterium | reverse complement strand
GTGGATCACCTGCTCATCGGCGGCGGTATGGCGAACACGTTCTTTCAGGCTCAGGGCTACGCAATTGGCAAATCGCTGGTCGAGCCGGATTCGATAGACACGGCCCGCAAGCTGCTGGCCGAAGGCGGCGATAAGCTCGTGCTGCCGGTCGATGCCGTCATTGGCGAAAAATTTGAAGACAACACGGCCACCAAGACGATCAAGGTCGCCGATGGTGTGCCGGGCGAGTGGTCCATCTACGATATTGGTCCCAAATCCGTGGACCTGTTCAAGCAGCGTTTAAGCACTGCCAGGACGGTCGTCTGGAATGGGCCGATGGGCGTCTTCGAGATGCCGACCTTTGCCAAAGGCACCAACGCGGTTGCCCAGTTGCTGGCCGACGCCACAAGCAAAGGCGCGATTACCATCATCGGCGGCGGCGACTCGGCGGCAGCGGTCGAAGGCGCGGGCTTCGGTGATCAGGTCACCCACATCTCGACGGGCGGCGGCGCAAGCCTGGAAATGCTGGAAGGCAAGACCCTGCCCGGCGTCGCAGCATTGCAAGATCGGTCGCATGATTGATTATCTGCGCCGCTTTATCTACACTATAACGACAAACGAGGAATCTCATGCGAACACCGATCATCGCGGGTAACTGGAAAATGAACAAAGGGCTGTCAGAGTCCGTCGCCTTCGCGCACGACCTGGCACCCCGACTGGCGCCATTCACCACCGTCGAGCGCGTAGTATGCCCGACCTTTCTGGCGCTGGCAGCGGTAGCGGACGAATTGAAAGGCAGCAACATCGGCGTCGGCGCACAGGATGCCCACTGGGAGGCTCAGGGTGCCTATACGTCGGAAGTTTCTGCCGCCATGCTCAAGGGCATTGCGCAATATGTAATTATCGGCCATTCTGAAGTACGTGCCTATCTGAACGAAACCGACGAGCGGGTCAACAAAAAGATCAAAGCAGCCCTGGCCTATGGACTCAAACCCATTGTGGCGGTTGGCGAAACGCTGGAGCAAAATGAAGCCGGGCAAACGGCCTCGTGGGTCAGCGGGCAGGTTCGGGGTGCTCTGGATGGAATCGACGCGGCGAATATGCAGAATATCGTCATGGCCTATGAACCAATCTGGGCGATTGGCACCGGGCGCAATGCCAGCAGTGAAGTCGCCAACCATGTCATCGGCGGCACGATCCGCGCAACCCTGGCAGACCTGTATGGCGATTCGGTCGCGCAGGCGGTCCGCATTCAGTATGGCGGCAGCGTCAAGCCGGACAATATGGCCGAGTTCATGGCCCAGCCGGACATTGATGGTGCCCTGGTTGGCGGCGCAGCATTGAAGCTGGATGACTTTGCCAAACTGGTGGAGATTGCCGCGCAGCAGAAAGGCGGATAGCGCTGGCAGGTCTGGAAGCACTCGTCCCCTGGCTCCTGGTTGCCGGGCTGTTCATCCTGCTGCGTCAGCTTGAACGCTGGCTCCACGAGCATATTTTTAAAGTCGGTTGGTTGGTGACGAAGAGCTTCCAGACCACCACTATTCTTTATTACACCTTCTTCCTGCCCGGCGTGTTTCTGCACGAATTCAGCTACTGGTTTGCTGCCGGGATTTTGAACGTCCATGCCAGCGGGTCGATCAAATGGCCCGCTGCACAGGAGATCGCTCAACTCGACCTCAGTTTCGTGGAACTGACGAAAAACATCAGCCCTTTCCGTCTGGCGCTGATTACGCTGGCACCTATCGTGACCGGCTTAAGCGCCGTGTGGTTGATTGCCAACAACATCCTCAGATTTGACACCTTTTTTGTGCTCATCGGAACCGGCAGGCTGGCAGATCTGAGCACCGCGGTGGGCGAGCTGACCTCGACTGCGGATTTCTGGCTGTGGATTTATCTCCTGTTTGCTATCAGCAACACCATGATTCCCAGGCTCAGGGACCTGCGCGGCCTGCGAATCATCCTGACGGCGACGGCCATCGCCGCCGTGATCCTGATTTTTATCGGGGTAGGCAATCAGGTTGTGGTGACGGCGCTGGTCGGTCCCGTCGCCAGCGCGCTGAACCTGCTGTCGGGCACATTCGTCATCATCATCCTGATTGATCTGCTGTTCGTGGTTGTGCTGGGCACGATCGAAGCGGTGATCGAACGGATCACCGGGGACAGTGCCATGTTCCGTCGTGGCAAGCTGATTGCCATGACACGCCAGGAAGTGCAGGAAATGCGCCAGCGCCAGAATCGTCGCGAGAGTCGCGCCATCCAGACACGAACCGCAGCCCGCGGGTCGCGCACGCCATCGATCTACAATCGCCCGCTGATCATCCCTGGTCCGCCGGGTGAGGAGCCGGTGACACAGAGCGAGACGGTCATCGTGGAGATGGACGAGAAACCATCGCTCGCATCCGGCCCCAGGCCTGACAGTCGTCGGGGACCAGACCTCATTTCCGGTACGATCACCGGTCGACTCAATCCGACTCTGCCTGCACTGTCGGCACCGGTATCTGCCGAAGCCACGGCTGCGGATGCAGGCCTGAACACCGCACAATTACCCGGCGCGCCAGCCCCTGAGGTTGAATCAGCCGAAGCCCTGGCGACGTCGGCTGAGCCGGACATAACCCCGGCGGCGGTAGATGCGGAGCCACAGCCGGACGAGTCTGCGGAGCAGGATGTGGAACGCGAGGATTAATTTACGTTCCGAACTGGCGGTCTCCGGCATCTCCTAACCCAGGGACGATAAAACCAACTTCATTGAGCCGTTCGTCGAGTGCAGCCACGTGAATGGGCACATCCGGGTGCGCGGTCGTCAGACGCTCCACCCCTTCCGGTGCGGCAATCAGGCCGACGAACTTGATCCGCTTCACGCCCCACTTCTTGAGAATATCGACCGTCGCCACTGCCGACCCTCCGGTTGCCAGCATCGGATCGAGCACCAGGCAGACGTTGACCGTCGGTTCCGTCGGCAGCTTGTTGTAGTATTCGACCGGACGAAGAGTTTTTTCATCCCGATACAGGCCAATGTGCCAGACCTGCACACTCGGCAGCAGCTCCATCACACCATCCACCAGCCCCAGCCCGGCCCGCAGGATCGGCACCAGCCCGATCGTATCCTGCGTCTTGTATCCCTGGGCCTGCCCCATCGGGGTCTTGACACTCTGGACCATCAGATTTAAATCCTGGGTAGCCTCGTAACAGAGCAGCAGCGCCAGTTCGCGCACCAGCTCTCTGAACGAGCGATGATCGGTGTCCACAGATCGCAGCACCGTCAGTTTGTGCAGCACAAGGGGATGCTGCGAGACATGCAATTGACTCATGATTGGCCTGCTCTTTCGGTTCAAAGCAACTGTGCAAGTCTGTTGCCGTCCGCTATACTAGAACATATAAGTCACAGCCGGAGCAAGAATGTATGCCCGATGACGGACGGATAGTCGGCGGTACGCGCCGCCCGGATGATCGTGAGAATATCGCGCTGCGACCACAGTACCTGAGCGATATTATCGGTCAGGATCGCGTGCGTGAAAACCTGAAAATCATCATCGAAGCGGCCAAAGCGCGTCAGGAACCTGCCGATCATATCCTGTTTTATGGCCCGCCGGGCCTCGGCAAAACCTCACTGGCGCATGTAGTCGCCAACGAGATGGGCAGCAATATCCGTATCACAGCCGGGCCGTCCATCGAGCGCGCGGGCGATCTCGCCGCTATTTTAACCCACATGAAACAGAATGACATTCTGTTTATCGATGAGGTCCACCGTCTGGGGCGAGCGGTCGAAGAAGTGCTCTACCCGGCGATGGAAGATTTCGCCCTCGATATTGTCATTGGCAAGGGACCCGCCGCAAAAAATGTCCGTCTGAAGCTGCCGCGCTTCACCGTGATCGGCGCGACTACCCGCCTGGCTCTATTGTCCGGGCCATTACGTGATCGTTTTGGGGCGCGCTTTCGCCTGGATTTTTATGACCCGCAGGCGATGGAATTCATCATTCGCCGGGCGGCGCGCATGTTGAAGGTCGAAATCGACGACGACGGAACGAGTGAGATTGCCCGGCGCGCACGCGGCACCCCGCGTGTTGCGCTGCGCCTGCTGCGGCGCGTACGCGATTTCTCACAGGTTCGCGCCGATGGTGTCATTACTGTGGATGTGGCGATGGATGCCCTCGCCCTGATGGAAATTGATCAACTCGGCCTCGATGATGTCGATCGCCGCATTCTGACCGCAATCATCGAGAAATTCAGCGGCGGACCGGTCGGACTGGACACGATTGCAGCCTCGATCAGTGAAGACAGCAGTACGATTATGGATGTCTACGAGCCTTACCTCCTTCAGTTGGGCTTTCTGGAACGCACGCCGCGCGGCAGAATGGCGACACGCCACGCCTACGAACATGTCGGCATCCCCTACGAAACGGACCAGAACAATCACCAGCCAACCCTGTTTTAGCGATGGACATTCAACTCATTGGCCGCATCCTGCTGATTGTTGGCATTTTGCTCGCGCTGGCAGGCGGCCTGCTGCTTGTGGTTGGACGTCTAGTCCCGCTGGGTCGCCTGCCCGGTGATCTTCGGATCGACGGCCCGGGATTTTCGTGCATCGTCCCGATTGCCAGCATGCTCATCATCAGCGTCATCCTCACGGTGCTGCTGAATATTGTCATCAGGATAATCAACCGCCCATGAACGTTTCAGATTTTGACTACGAACTTCCCGAATCCTTCATTGCACAAACCCCACTCGAACCCCGGGATTCATCAAAGTTAATGGTGCTCGACCGGCAGACCAGCAAGATCGAACATCACATTTTTCGGGATGTCGTCGAGTATCTTGACCCCGGGGACGTGATGGTGCTGAACAACACCCGCGTAATTCCTGCGCGCCTGCACGCAGTCAAGACACAGACCGGCGGAGCCGTGGAGATTCTGCTGCTGCGACCTCTGGAAGATCACCAATGGCTTGCCCTGGTCGGCGGGCGGCGTGTCGATGCAGGTGTCGAACTCCAATTCCCAGGCAGCATCGTGACCGCGCGCGTGGTCGAAAATCTGGATGAATCCGAGCGCGTGATCGCCTTCAGCCAGTCGGTGAATGACCTGCTGCTGGAACAGGGCGATACACCGCTGCCGCCCTACATTCACACCCATCTTGAAGATGCCGAGCGCTACCAGACCATTTACAGCCGGGAGGAAGGATCGGCGGCAGCGCCCACAGCCGGGCTGCACTTCACCGGCGACCTGCTGATCGCCCTGCGCCAGAAAGGAGTGCAGTTGGCCTACTGTACCCTGCATATCGGCCTGGACACCTTCTTACCGGTGCGGGCGGACCAGGTCGAAAATCATCACATTCATACCGAGCGCGCAGTCCTCACCGCTGAAAACGCCCGTATTATCAACGACGCGAAGCTGGCGGGGGGACGCGTGGTAGCCGTCGGCACCACCTCGGCCAGGACACTGGAAACAGCAGGTATTCTGAGCGCGGGTGGCGACCCCGCCCGACCCTTCGAGCAGCCAGAAGCCTGTCCCTGGCGTCCAGTCATTGCCGTGAACACCGACACCGCGCTGTTTATCTACCCAGGCTACCGCTGGCGCGTGGTCGATGCGTTCATTACCAATTTCCATTTGCCGCGCTCGACTTTGTTGATGATGATCAGTGCGTTCGCAGGCCGCAAGCAGATCCTCAAGGCCTACGAGGAGGCCAAGCAGCAGCACTACCGCTTCTTCTCATTTGGCGATGCCATGCTGATTCGCTGAATTGCGGATTGACGCGGGCGCGCCGGAAGACTATAATTATTCCACTTGCCCCACCCCATTGGGGCACTTTTTTCGTCCCAGGCAATTTAGCCAATTTTCCCCGTTGGGAGTGCCCTTTGAAATTGACTGGCATTCCGGCGGCGGCAAGCGAAGATTGGAGACAAAATGTACGCAATTATCCGCACTGGCGGTCGTCAGTACCGCGCTGAAGTGGGTTTCACACTCGATGTGGAACGCCTCCCCAATGCTGTAGAAGACAAACTTGAGATCACCGACATTTTGCTGATAGGCGATGGCGATAACACGGTCGTAGGGCAGCCCACGGTCGAAGGCGCTGCCGTCAAGGTGACGGTCGTCGATCAGGGGCGGGATGACAAGGTGATTGTCTTCAAGTACCGTCAGCGCACCAACTTCCGCCGTAAGCGCGGGCATCGCCAGTATTACACTCGCCTTCGGGTGGATGAGATTGTCGTTTAGCGCACAGGGGTAAAGCTCATGGCACACAAAAAAGGTGGCGGTTCCAGCAGCAACGGTCGCGATAGTAATGCGAAACGGCTTGGCGTGAAGCGTTTCGGCGGCGAGTATGTGATCCCCGGCAATATCATTGTGCGGCAGCGGGGAACTCAATTTCATCCCGGCATCAACGTCGGCATCGGCAAAGACCATACCCTGTTCGCGCTCGTCGAAGGTTTTGTGACCTTCGAGCGCATGCGCGGTCGGGAAGGACGCCAGCAAATCAGCGTCTATCCCGAACAGCCGCAGGCTTAGGCTCTCTCAGAGGAAACTGCGATGAAAGAAGCAATTCATCCCACTTGGTATCCAGAAGCAACCGTCATTTGCGCCTGTGGCAACACCTGGAAAACGGGAGCGACGGTTCCTGAAATTCGCACCGACATTTGCTCGGCGTGTCACCCGTTCTTTACCGGCGAACAGCGTATCGTCGATACCGAAGGACAGGTGGACCGCTTTATGAAGCGTTTGCAGCAGCGCGATGCCATCGTCAAAGCAGAAGAGGATCGGGTCGCGGCTCGCACCTCCCCGAACCTGGCGCTGTCCGAGTTGGGTCTAGCCAAACGTTATGTCACGATCTTCTCCGAAAACGGAATCGAGATTGTAGGCGAGTTTATGGCTAAGCTTCAGGAAGGCGGCGACGAAGCCTTGCTGGAAATCCCAGGCATTGGCCGCAAAATTCTGGCCGATCTTAAGCGCGAACTGCGCACGCGGGGCTACGAACTTCCCGAATCGAACTAAACGGTTCGGACCGATCACACAAGAGGCAGACATGTCATCCAATGGCATGGCTGCCTTTATTTTTTGTGCATCAGACAGACAATTTCTCCAGGGGGAATAATGATCCATCACAGCGGACGTGTGGAAGTCATCTGTGGCAGCATGTTCTGCAGCAAAACCGAGGAACTGATTCGCCTGATACGCCGCGCGACCATAGCCCGGCAGCGCGTCCAGGTCTTCAAGCACCGGCTCGATGATCGTTATGAAGGTGTCACCAAACTAAGCAGCCACGATGGTCAGCACATCGCCGCACAGCACATCAGTCATTCACGCGAATTACTGCCACTTCTCGCTGAGGATACCACGG
>JAIOHO010001023.1 GCA_019912905.1 Anaerolineae bacterium | reverse complement strand
GGCGAAGCCCTGGTCGCCATTCCGCTGCTAACCCTGGCGCTGGGAATCCAGACCGCTGCGCCGGTCGCCATGCTGATGGCTTCGGGCGTCACCCTCGTCCTGATGGCCCAGAACTGGCGGATGATCGACCTCCGGGCGATCTGGCGGCTGGCCCTGGCCGCCGTCGTCGGCATTCCGCTGGGAGTCTGGGGCCTCAAGCAGCTGCCGGAAATCTGGCTGACTACGCTGTTGGGAATCCTGCTGATCGGCATCGGCCTGTACTATCTGCGCCGCCCGACCCTGCCCACCCTGATGGCCGAGCGCTGGACGTATCTGCTGGGTTTTTGCGCCGGAGTGCTGGGCGGAGCCTATAACATTGCCGGGCCGCCGCTGATCATTTATGGGACGCTGCGCCGCTGGCCGCCGGAGCAGTTTCGCTCCACGCTCCAGGGCTTCTTCATCTTCATCGACGTCCTGATCCTGATCGGCCATGCCGGAGCCGGGTTGTGGACGCCGACCGTGCTGCAATTGTTCGCCCTGTCCATTCCGGCCATTGTGCTTGGCCTATGGGCCGGGAATCGCGTCAGTGCGCATCTTTCGGCTCCCATGTTCGAGCGGCTCCTGTATGGGGCGCTGATCGTACTGGGCGTGATGCTGATGGTATAAAATCAAATCAGACAGGAATACGATTATGAACTACGAAGCATACGAACCCCTCCCCAAGACGATGGAAGCCGTCGTCTGTTACGGCCCGGAAGATTATCGCGTCCAGGAATGGGCGGTGCCGGAACCCGGCCCGGAGGAAGTTGTCATCCGGGTGAAGTCGGTCGGCATCTGCGCCAGCGACTTAAAATGTTACCTGGGCGCGCCGCTGTTCTGGGGCGATGAATTTCGCACGGGGTACTGCCAGCCCCCGGTGATTCCGGGGCACGAATTTGTCGGCGAAGTCGTGGCGCTCGGACCCGGTGCAGGCGAAAAATACAGCCTGGCCCTGGGCGACATGGCCGTGTCGGAGCAGATCGTCCCGTGCTGGAAATGCCGCTACTGCCAGCGCGGGCAGTACTGGATGTGCCAGGACAAACACGATGTTTACGGCTTCCGCCAGAGCGTCTTCGGCGGCATGGCCGAATACATGAAATTCCCGGTCGGCGCACTCAACTATAAGGTGCCGAAGTCGATCCCGGCGGCGCACGCCGCTTACATCGAGCCGCTCGGCTGCGCCATCCATGCCGTCCAGCGCGGGGAGATTCAACTGGATGACGTGGTGGTCATCGCCGGGGCCGGGCCGCTGGGGTTAGGCATGTTTGCGGCGGCGCGCCTGAAAAACCCGCGCCTGCTGATCGCCATCGACCTCAACGACCACCGCCTGGACATCGCCAAAGCCTGCGGCGCGGACCTGGGCCTCAATCCCAGCAAGATTGATGTGGTGGACGAGGTGCTCAAACTGACCGATAGCTACGGCTGCGACGTGTACATCGAAGCGACCGGCTATCCCCCGGCGGTGATGCAGGGCTTGCAGATGATCCGCAAACTGGGTACGTTTGTCGAGTTCAGCGTCATGCGCGATCTGGTCACAGTCGATTGGACGATCATCGGTGACAGCAAGGAACTGACCATCCACGGCTCTCACCTCAGCCCTTACTGCTACCCCATCGCCATTCGGATGCTGGAGCAGGGTTTGCTGCCGATGGACCAGATTGTGACGCACCAACTGCCGCTGGCGCAGTTCCAGGACGGCATGGAGATGGTGCATTCCGGTAAAGATTCCATCAAGGTGACCCTGACCCCATGAACGACCGCATGCATGAAACTACCCCACCCTCGATTTACATCATCTCCGGCAGCACCGGTTCCAGCGGCACGCAGATGGTGCGCACCGCCCTGGCCCAATTTCAGGATGAGGATGTGCCGGTCCACATCGTCGGCCAGGTGCGCAACACCGAACTGCTGGAGGAAATCGTCCACGAGGCGGCCAAACAGCACGGCATCATCGTCCATACGCTGGTCGACGGCGCGCTGCGGCAGTACCTGATCGCCCTGGCCCAGGAACAGCACGTCCACGAGGTCGATCTGATGGGGCCGCTGCTGGGACAACTGACGTCCTGTCTGCGGCAGCAGCCGCTGAGTCAGCCGGGCCGCTACCGGGTGCTGCACGAGCAGGACCTGCGGCGCATCGACGCCATCCGCTTTGCCGTCGAACACGACGACGGCAAACGGACCTATGAACTCAAGGAGGCGGAGATCGTGCTGGCCGGGGTGTCGCGGGTCGGCAAGACCCCGATCGGCGTGTACCTGGCGACGATGGGCTGGAAGGTGGCGAATATCCCGCTGGCCCAGGGCGTCAAACCGCCGGAAGAATTGTTCCAGATCGACCACCGGCGGGTGTTCGGCCTGACCACCCAGTCCGACCGGCTGGTGTCGTACCGCCAGCATCGCAGCCACGACCTGGGCCTGCGGGCGGGATCGGCTTACGTGGACCCGGCGCGGCTGATCGGCGAACTGGAATTTGCCTACGACCTGTTCAAACGCGGCCATTTCACGGTCATCGACACGACCGACCGCTCGATCGAGGAAAACGCCGATGAGATCATCACCCTCATCAACCGGCGTTTCGGGAATTGACCGAAGGGCAGGTCAGAAACAGATGTGAAGGTTTTGCGTCTGGCGTGAACAGGCGCGGGCCTTCCGGTGGCGTCGATCATTTCAACAGATACCGCTGGATCACGGCGGGCAGGAGCACCGAGATGGTGGCAAGCAGCACGGTGCCACCTATTCGTGCGACGGCACTAAAACCAAGGAAACTGTCTTTTGTATCCTTAATGGTCTGATACACCGTCTGGAGGCGGATGAAGTGCTCGTAATCCTCCTTGGACAGGGACAGCAGTCTGGGAGCCAAGTGATTTAGCTCAGCTTGAATAGGCCCTAATAATTGCCACTTTGCTACTTTTACGATGTTTCCCAGAAAACCAAGTGGAAACAGAATTCCGATGGCAGTTGCCATATAACACATGAGCAGAAAACCTGCCGTAATGGGCACATTCAGCGAAGAACCTTCGGGCAGTACGGTGAGGAGCACAAGCAAGAAGAACGGTAATGACACCGTTGAGACCAGCCCTAGCTGTTTCAGGCCAGCACTGGTCCGCTGAATATGGAATGTGTCATAGGGATTCAACCTGTAGAGTTCGAATTGGCGTGTGGAGAGTTTCCTGAACTCAAAAAAGATCATCATCGTACTGAAACTGAATTGACCGAGAAAGATCGCAATGACAGTACAAACCCACAGGATGGTCGCGGGCAGTTGAATTCGATCGACCTCGAGATTGAGCAGATATAGAATGACGAGGAACGCTGCGGAGATAATACCGCCCATGAGCGCGCTAATCCGTGGTCCAAACCAGCGTCGATCCCATTGAATGAGCGCCTGAATCTCTTCCACGCCGCGGAGGAGGCGATGTAGAGCACTGATTTTATAGGCAGCGACCTGCCCAATGATCAGCACAATGACGTTGAGGGCGGACAGGACTGCGGCCACAATCGCCAGACGGAGCGGGGTCATTTCCATCCACTGAGACGTGAGGGCTGTGATGAGAAGTCCAGGAATAAAAACGGTCACAAAGTATATCCCGAACAAAAGAAGATAACCTCGACCGGAATAGATTTCGATTCCAAACTTCTTAAGCAGGTTCGAGGGGACCGCATACATAAAAACGAAATTATCGAGGCGTTCATGCTGATTGGCATAAATATTGGCTAGATTCACTTCTTGCTGCGATCGTACTTCCGGCGACTTCAACACATCCACATAGTCCATTTTCATATCCCATGCGCACGCAGAGATCGAGGATTCAATATCCACGATTATTATAATGAGTGATTTCTCTTGCAGCGCAATCTATTCGTCCAGGAGGCCACCGGGATGCTGGAATATAACACGCGATGCCAAAAGAGTGGACGATGGGTCCGCAGCTGTCTACTCCGGCTTCGGCGGCTGGATTTCGAGTTCGCGCAGGTCGTAGGCCAGGGTTTCGCGCAGGCCGTCGGCCAGCGGGCGCGGATCATAACCGAGTTCGCGCTTCGCCTTGCCGTTATCGCCCCAGTAGGTGACCCCGGCGCTGATGCGCAGCGACTCGCGGCTGTAGGCGGACGGCAGCGCGATGAACGGTTCCACCAACCCAGCCAGGGCCGACGCAGTCCGCGACATCACCGGCGGCAGGTTCAGGCGCGGCGCGGGGATGCCCGTGATCTTTTCGGCCAGCTTGAGCGCGGCGACCAGGGTCATCGGTTCACCGCAGATGATGTAGCTTTCGCCTGCCCTGCCCTGCTCCATCGCCAGGATGTGCCCGCGCGCGACATCCTCGACATGTGCCCAGCAGAAAGCCACCCCCTGGGCAGCCATCGGCAGTTGGCCCTTGAGATACTGGACCATGACCTCATGCATGTCGCTGTGATCGCCGGGGCCGTAGGTCAACCCCGGCATGACCATCACCAGCGGCAGACCTGCCTGCATCAGCGGCCCGGCGATTCTGTGATGGGCAACCGCCTTGGTCCGGTCATATTCGGTCAGGTGCGGCCCGTCATAATGATAGCTTTCATCGACCAGCCTGCCGTGCGTGTCGGAATTGACCGCCAGGGTACTGGTATAGACCCCTTTGGGGATGTTCAATTCTTTCATAGTCTCCAGCACGTTGCGCGTGCCGTCGATGTTGATCTTCGCCCCGGCATCCGTGTTACGGACGCCCACGCGATACCATCCGGCGGTATGAAAAACGCCATCGACACCGGTCATGGGCGCGCGCAGGCTGGCCCGGTCGGTGATGTCCCCCGGCGCAAGCTGTATGCCCAGGGCCTGCAAATGACTGGCTTTTTGGGGGCTGCGCACCAGCGCCAGCACATCGTGGCCTGCCGCGCGCAACTGACGCACCAGGCTGCCGCCGATGAACCCGGTTGCCCCGGTGACGAAGTATTTCATTCTTAACGCTCCTGTCTGCGACGATCAACGCCCGCCGCGCATCCTCACTCAGGATACGCCGCTGCCCTGATCGTACCTACAGTCTGATCAACTGACAACCTGAGCGGAAAGTCACCCGACCCACAGGCCAGTCAAAACTATGCGGAAGTGCCCATTTGTGGTATCTTAAGACTTATAGAAAATTGCAGGATTCGGGAAAACTATCTTGTCACAGGACGACATCAAACGAGTGGCTGCCGAAATCGCCGATCATCTGGGCGAGAAGCAGCACGGCCCGCGCAAGCTGGTGCGTGAGGTCGTCGAACGGTGCGGCATTGGATTCGCCCGCGACGTACTGAAAGACACCGAAGAAGTGATGGCCCTGGGCGGCATGCTCACGGCGTCGGCAGACCGGCTGCGCACGAAGGGCGGCGTGTTCTTCTACCTGGCTCGTGGTCGGATGACCGATGACGTCCGCCATGCGATTTTCCCGCCTCGCACAGTCCGCAACCGTCGCAAAAATGAGTCGCCCGCGTTCAGCGAACCGGATTTCGACTGGGCGGAACGCCTTAGAATCGTGCGTTCTCTGCTCAGGGAACAAGGAGAAGTCAGCACCGTGAAGATTACACTGATTGGGCATCCTGGTAAAATCGAAATCCGCAAAGACCTGGTGATTACGACCATGAGCCACAGTGCTGGTGCGCCGACCTTCCCGCGCGGTGTGCCGCGCCCGCCGGAGACGCCCACCGTGTACACGGTCTATATCGCGGCCAAGCAGTGGAAGCGTGTCGAAAGCGCCCTGAAGGAGAACCCGGACGATGCGCTGATCGTCGAGGGCATGTGCGCCCTCGACCCGGAGCTTCAGGCTGTGGCCGTGTATACCATCAAAGCGACGACCAAATTTCTGGAAGCGGCCAAACGCCAGGACAGCAACGGCGGCCCGGTGGAAACCCCTGCGCCGCGCCCCAAACGGGCGGTCGTGGAACCGGCTGAAGCCCCCGCATCCCCCCCTGCTC
>JAIOHO010001022.1 GCA_019912905.1 Anaerolineae bacterium | reverse complement strand
CTGCGGACTGGCGGCGCGCGACAGCCTGCGCATCGAAGCTGGTCTGCCGCTGTACGGCCACGAACTCGCCGGGCCGCTCAATCTGAATCCAGCAGATGCCGGTTTCAGCAATTACGTCCGACTGTTCAAGCCATTTTTCATCGGCAAGGCGGCTTATATCGCTCATGAAATCGAACGGGATGCGGAGATCGTGCGCTTCGAGCTGGATAATCAACGCGCCCGCCCACCGCACCAGGGCGATCCGATCATCGACGACCGGGGCCGGGTCGTCGGCATCGTCACAAGTTGCAGTGTGGACAGCGACGGTTATCAACTTGGGCAGGCCTATCTCAAGGATGAGTATGCCACAGCCAATACGCCGGTCGCCGTGTTTGCGGGGTCAGCCAGTGCCCGGCAGGGCAAAGCGCTGAACGACCTGACTCTCGGAGATCGTATTCCGATGCCGGAATCCGCAACCGTCCTCAGCCGCTTCCCGAAACGTCGATAACAACTAACAGAGGTGGGGGCTGCATCACCCGCCCCCGCCATCAAACTGCATGTTTCCGAACCAACACAGCAGCCTTCGGCGGCTGGCGCAGGAGCCAGACCAGAGTCGCACCCGTCACCACTGCCGGCGCAGTACCCAGGACCGCCATCTCTGCGAGGTGGTTGATTGACGGGCCGATCACCAACCCTGCCAGCAACCAGCCCACGATGCTGGCCGGTATCCACCAGCCCGCGTTCGGCACATCGCGCCGCAGGAAGAGCCACTGGGTAGAGCCAAGCGCAAATCCCATGATGGCGAACATGCCATAGGGCATCATCTCGGGCTGAATACTGATCTGCGCAACAACACCCCCAGCCCGCGAAGCCAGGATGAGCATCCCGATGGCAGCACCCCAACCGCCAAGACTGAAGCCAATCCACTGTCGCGCCTGGAAGACATAGCGGCGGATGACTATCCACTGCAAAACGGCAAGCAGTAAGGCCACCGCCAGCACAAAAATCGGCATCAAGACCTGATCTTCTTGCAGACCCCGGATGAGGGTGGTGGCCTTGAGTCCAGCGATGGTGCTGTACGTCGCTCCCCAGGCTGACAGCGTAGCAAGTGTGCTGGCAGCAACCCATAACACCCACAGCATCCAATTCGGAGAATGATGGATTCGTTCCGACATAATGACCTCCTGCTTTGTCTGCGGACACACAATAGGGTAAAGTCGCCAATTTTCAAAGAGCTAACGACGGACTGTCAGAGCGAAACGGTGCGGGATTCCCGGGTTCGCTGTCTTGCGGCGGCCACCAGTGCGTCAAAAATCGCCTGCTGAGTCGGGTCTGTCGCCGCCGAAACTTCGGGGTGCCACTGCACCGCGATCAGCCAGGGATGGCCGGGGACTTCCAGCGCCTCGATGATGCCGTCCGGCGCGGTGGCGACCACCCGCGTGCCCGGCGCAGCCGTCTTGACCGCCTGATGATGGCCCGAATAGGTGGCGACCTCGGTCGTGCCCATCACCTCGGCCACCAGCGAATCTGAATCGACATGCACCGTCTGCACCGCCCAACCGCCGTCGCCGCCGCGATGAATATCCGGCTCACGCACGTCGGGAATATGTTCGTACAGCGTGCCGCCCAGCGCCACGTTCAGCACCTGCACGCCCCGGCAGATACACAGGGTCGGCCAGCGGTTGGCCTCCGCCAGGGTGCGCGCCAGGTCGATCTCGCTGGCGTCACGCTCCGTATCAATGACCGTCAGTTGGGGATGCTGGGCGTCGCCATCATAGGCCGCCGGGTTCACATCCGCGCCGCCGGTGACAATGACCGCATCGACCAGCTTCAGCCACGCCTGCCAATCTGTCTCGCCCGGAGGCAGCAGCACCGGCAGACCCCCCGCTCGCCGCACCGCATCCACGTACAGCGCCGGGATGTGATAGTACTCGTCGTAATGGATGCTGAGAATTTCCTTTTCCCGCCGCCCGCCGGTGGTCAGGCCGATGATCGGCTTGGAGATGCTGTCGTGTGGTTCCATGAATGCCTCAATTTTTCTTGCCGTCCTGTTTGCTGCGGTTGCCAGCGATGACACTCAAAATGCGATCGTGGCGGGCAAAAATGACCAGAATATCCCCCGCTACGACCATCATATCGCGCGAAGGCTGGACTTCCACACGTTCGCCGCGCCCATAAAGCACGATGTCCATATCATTGTCCATCTGGAGCTTGCCCACCGTCGCGCCATCCAGGAAGGACCCCGGCTCGACATTGAGCCGCACGGTGCTGTATTCGATGCTGTTCACACGCAGGATCTGGGTGATGTCGATGCCGACCGCCGCCCCCGCAAAGGCTGGAGCCGAGAGATCGGACGAGCTGAGCACGGCCTGGACATTCATAAAGCGCTCGATCTGATTGGCGAACTGCGTATCCCAGGCGCGGGCCACGATGCGCACAGCGGGGTTCAGATCACGGGCTTTCATGACCACTTCCAGGTTGACATGATCATTCCCCGTGCAGGCCAGGAACGCCCGTGCATCACGCAGCTGCGCTTTTTCCAGCGTCGTGGTCAGACGCCCATCGGCCACGATCAGCGGTACGTTCAGTTGGTTCAGTTCGTCGTCCACACCCGGATCAGGGGAATTATCGATGACGACGACATCATAGGCCATGGCTGCCAGTTCGCGGATGACGCGCAGGCCGACATGACCAGCCCCGAACACGATCACATGATTCCGAAATGACAAGGCAACCGCCTCTCCCCAGGCATCCCGCCGTTCATGGCGGTTGAAAAACAGGCGCAAGAAATCGGCTGCACCCAGGCCGAGGATAAACACCCCCAGGGGCGGCAGCAGGTACCAGAAGATGATCAGAAACCATTCAGACGGCACTTCGCTGGGCGATTCCATGATCATCAATTGCAGCATCAGATAAGGGCGCACGTCCAGCGCATAATATTCGCCGTAGGCGCGGTAATACAATTCACCATAAATAAAGCCGCCGCCGATGATCACCAGCAAAAAAAGCAGCACCGGCCTGCGAAATTCACGCCACAGTGCGGCAGTATCATGCCAGGCGGCACGCAGTTGGCGCACCCCCGCCGTCCAGCGCCGCCGCCGTGAGATAGGCCGCACCAGATGCGTCCGGGTGCGGGCGCGTTCAAGTGCCACGCAGGTCCCTTTCGAGCAGCAAATTAATCCCTCCGTTATTGTAGCCTCATTTTGAATAAAAGCAGGCAGAAAATAACCCGGGTATTCTCACAAACAGTGATAGAATGCGGGGACATGTGTATCGACAATAAGGAACTCGGCATGCCTTCCATGCTTCGTTTTGTGTTTGTTATCGCGCTGCTCCTCTCGGTCCGCGTCGGTCTGGCACAGTCGGACGCCCCCACTTTCCAGATGGCCCCCTGCCCCTTTAACCGGCCCGGTGGAGTCGCTATCGAGTGTGGGTATGTCACGGTGACGGAATCGCGCAGCCCGGCGCTGGCCGATGACACCAACCAGATCCGGCTGGCAGTGGCCGTGTTCAAAAGCACCAGTACCCGGGCCGAGCCGGACCCCGTGATCTATCTCGATGGCGGCCCCGGCGGGCATACGCTCGACAGCGTGGAGTACATGGTATCCACCTTCCAACCCATGCTGCTGAACCATGATGTGATCTTCTTTGACCAGCGCGGCGTCGGCTTTTCCGGCGGCCTGGACTGCCCGGCCTACATTGATTTTGACTATGCGATATTGGATCAGGATATGCCATTTGACGAGGTTATCCGCCAGTCAAATGAAGTTCTGCTCAAGTGCCGTGACGAGAATATCCCGGCGGACGTCAATCTGGCGGCCTACACCACGACCGAGAACGCCGCCGACGTGCGGGACATCATTCAGGCCCTGGGCTACTCACAGGCTAATCTGATCGGCGTATCCTATGGGACCCGGCTGGCGCTCACGGTGATGCGCGATCACCCCGAAGTCGTGCGCAGCGCGGTCATCGACGCCGTGCTGCCGCTCCAGGTTAGCCCGGATGCGGAATTCCCGGTGAATGCCCAGCGCGCCTTCAAAACCCTGTTCGATGGCTGCGCGCAGGATCACGCCTGCAACCTGCATTACCCGGACCTCGAAACCGTCTTTTACGACACGGTGGACAAGCTGAACGACAACCCGGAAACCGTGACCGCCTTCGACTTCTACAGCGGCCAGAAGCGCGCCGTGCTGGTCAACGGCGACCTGTTCATCGGCGGGCTGTTCGGGCTGCTCTATCAGACGACCGAAATCCCCAACCTGCCCCGCTATATTTATGAAGCCAGCCAGGGCACCTATGACGGCTTCCTTGATGACCTGTTTTTTATGGTTTATCAGGATGATTATTTTGATGAGACGCTGTTCACCAACATCGGCTGTTATGAAGAAACCGCCTTCGAGGATCTCGATACTGCCCAGGCCAGCAGCGCCGGTCTGCCCGCGCCGCTTGCAGACATGTTCCTGAGTCAGGTCAAAGGCGATTTCGAATTGTGCGCCGCCTGGGGCGCACCGCCGGTCCCCGCCACAGAAAATGATGCGGTGATCAGCGACATCCCGACACTGGTGACGGTCGGCGAGTATGACCCGATTACGCCGCCCGCCTGGGCGCGCTTAGCAGCCAGCACCCTGAGCCAGAGTTACGTCTATGAGTTCCCCGCCATCGGTCATTCGGCGCTGTTTGGGACAGACTGCGCTGTGCAGATCACCACGGCTTTTATCAATGATCCCAACCAGGAGCCGGATGCTTCGTGCATCGCCAATCTGCCGCCGCCGCTGTTCGCCACAGCGGAGATCGTAGAGGTCCACAATCAACCCTACACCAGCGACGAACTCGGTTTTCGCGGTATCGTCCCGGAGAATTGGTTCGAGGTGGAACCCGGCGTTTTTTCGCCCTACCCGCAGCTTGATCCGGTGCAGATTCCAGTGATCGCCTACCGCTTCCCGGTCACGCTGGATGACTATATCAGCCGCATCATCACACAGGGATTTTATGCCTATGACAAGCTGCCGCCGAGCACGTCCACGGTCAGCGCTAATGGGCGTGACTGGCAGATTTACCAGATCGAACGCCCCGACGAGAAGGTGTATACCAGCTTCGCCTTTTTCGAGGGCGACCGCACTTACGTGATCGGTGTGACCGCGAACAGCGCGGAGGAGCGCGCTTTTCTCTACGACGCCCTGTTCATCCCGGCGATCCAGGCTTTTGAGATCGTCGAACCACGAGAATAGTTGGATGCGCTGGCTTTGGGTCAGCGGGTGATCCGGTCGAGCTGCACCAGGGCCGCTTCGAGGGGAAGGTCGGCGAC
>JAIOHO010001021.1 GCA_019912905.1 Anaerolineae bacterium | reverse complement strand
CCAGTATACCCCGGCAACGGAAGTTTCCATGCTGGCCGGGCGCGGGCTGCAAGGCCGGGTCGGGGATCGAATGGTGACGGTCGGCAGCCATACGCTGTTTGAAGCCGAACACCCACACCCCGCCGCCCTGTGCGACCTCATCGACGCGGCGGAAGCTCAGGGGCAGACGGCCATGCTGCTGTCCGATGGCGATCAGGTGCGCGGCTATATCGCCGTCGCGGATCAACCACGCAGCAGCAGCGCCGCCGTGATTCGGGACCTGAATGCACTCGATCTGGTGACGGTGATGCTCACCGGCGATAACCCACAGGCCGCCCAGTTTATCGGCCAGCAGGTGGGCGTGACCGACGTGCGCGCCAACCTCATGCCGGAAGACAAAGTCACTGCCATCCGCGCGCTGATCAACCAGTATGGCAAGGTAGCGATGGTTGGGGATGGAGTCAATGACACGCCAGCCCTGGCCGCGGCGACCGTCGGCATTGCCATGGGCGGCGCAGGCAGTGCCCAGGCCCTCGAAACTGCCGATATTGCGCTCATGGCAGACGACCTGACGCAGCTCCCGGCGGCGCTGAAACTGGCGCGGTTCGCCCGCACACTGATCAAACAGAATGTCGCCCTCAGCTTTGGCCTCAAAGCGGTGTTTCTGGTGCTGGCCCTGACCGGCGGCGCGTCCCTGTGGGCGGCGGTGTTCGCCGATGTCGGCATGTCGCTGATCGTCACCCTCAACGGCATGCGCCCCCTGCGGCAGTAAGCCGCGCCCGTCTCATCTTTCCAGCACCGATCGAAACGCAGGGTGAGGTCATTTCTCGCCCTGCTGCCCTTATACTATAATGGACACAGTGCCTGTTTCTACACCGGGAGTTTGGTCCATGCCCAGCAAACCCCAGATTTTCATCAGCTACAAAACCGGCGTCGATAACAGCCTGACATTCGTCGCCAATACCATCCGCGATTTTCTGAAGGGCGAAGGCTATGCGGTCTGGATGGATACCACCAGCCTGATCGCGGGCGACGAATGGCCGACCCAGATTTACGAAGCCATTGCCAAGAGCGATCTGGTGCTGCTGCTGCTGGCGAAAGAGACGGGGGTATCGGACTGGGTGCGCCGCGAAATTGATGTCGCGCGCGGGGCACGGGTATATGTGCTGCCAGTGCTCATTCAGGACACGCACGACGATGTGAAATCCGTGCTGGAGATGTTCGACCTGCCCAAAGTGCAGACTCTGACCTTCAAGGAAAATTCCGAGACCGAGCGCAGCAAGCTGCTGAAGGGCATCGAAATCAGCCAGCCCCGAACCCGCGAACGCCAGGAAGAATGGCTGGTGCGGCTGCAAGCGGATCGCAAATCCGTCGCGGTGCTGAAAGAACGCTACAACCCGACGACCAAGTCGTATGCGTCGTATACCCTGCCTGGCAAGAAAGTCGAGTGCAAAATCCACCTGGCGGCAGGCGATATGACCCGGATGCGCGGGGTCGATGTGCTGGTCAACACCGAAAATAACTACATGCAGATGGCGCGGGTGTTCGAGACGTTTTCGCTGTCCTGCAACCTGCGCCTGTGCGGATCGCTGCTGAACAAGTCGGGCTTCATCGTCGAGGACACGGTACAGGAAGAACTTTACGAGCAGATCAAGCATGAATACCCGATCCCGATCAGCATGGGCGTCGTCATTCCCACCCATGCCGGGCACGCCGAAAGCCGCCTGGTCAAAAGCGGCGCGCGCTATATCTTCCACGTCGCTGCGGTCAGCGTCGCGCCCAACAGTAAAGATCCGATTCGTCCCCTGGACGATGCCGAAATCACCGCGGCCATCACCAACACACTGAACGCGGTCAAAGTCGTGAACGAGGCGCGCGGCGTCATTTCACCCGTCGGCAGCACACGGCGCGAGCAGGAAAAAAAAGTGGCCGACAAGTATCAGTCCATTCAGAGCATCATCCTGCCGCTGTTCGCCACCGGGCGCGGCGGGCGCGAACAGGATATCGGTACCGTCGCCCAGCAGATGATCGAAGCCACGCGCGAGTATATGGCGGATGAGGACAACGCCGACGGGCTGACCCTGAAAGACATTCACCTGTGCGCCTATTCGGAGCTGGACGTCGCCACCGTCAAAGCGGTCATGGACGACCTATTCAGCCGCTGAGCCGGGCTGGAGCCGCAGCCACTGCAAACCCACCAGAGTCTTGGCATCTTGAATCTCGCCGCGCGCCATCCTGTCATAGACCTGATTGGTGCTCAAGGTCAGGACGCGAATATCCTCGTTTTCGGCCAGCAGACCGCCGCCCGCCGAGCGCTGATTCTGCGGCGACACCCGGGCGTAATACAGAAAAACGCGCTCCGAGGAACCACCCGGACTGAGATAAAACGTATGGATGAGACGCAAATCCGACACGTCATAGCCGATTTCTTCGTGGAGTTCGCGCCGCATGGTCGCAGCCGGGTCCGCGTCGTGCTCCGGTTCAATCACCCCCGCCGGAAGTTCCAGCAGCCAGCCAGGACCATTTTCATAAGTCGAATAGCGAAACTGCTCCACCAGCACCAGTGTATCGGCTGCCGGGTCATGCACGACCGCCGCCACCGCATCGCCGCGCTTCAAATTCAGCCGAACCATCTCCGCGCTCATGGTCCCGTCGAAGCGTTCGTAACGCAGGCGCGCTTCTTCAATCTTGAAAAAATCATGATCGATCTGGGATTTTTTAACGATTTCGACGCGGCGTGTGCGGCTCATAGTTGAATATCCAGTATCCTTTGAACGGCGCATACCAATAATCATACCTGAGAATTTGTGTTTGTGGCTGTAGGTTGCCGCCGCCGAAGAATCTTAGCGTTTACTTAATCAAATACGCTTTGGAAATCTGCCTTACTGAACTATCATAAGGAATCGGATTGGCACGCAAGGGAGATAGAGTGTTGCACAATCGCGCAAGTTATTCATGGGCGCGTCTGGTTTCAGACCTGCTCAGCCCGCCGGTCGTATGGGCTGCGATGGCGTTTCCGATCGCGTTTCGGGATGCGCGGTCCCAGCAGCAGGCCCTCACCTGGGCGCTGATGTACGGCACGCTGGTGTGCCTGATGCCCATGCTTTACGTCGGCTGGATGGTGCGGCGCGGCACGATCACGGATCTGCACATGCAGGTTCGCGAACAACGCATTCGTCCGTTTCTGGTTTCGATGGGGTGCACGACGATTGCCTGGTGGGTGCTGCGCTTCCTGGGCGCACCGCCGGTGGTCCCTCTGTTTGCGCTCTTTAGCCTGATCCAGTTGATGGTGATGGCGGCGATTACCCTGGTATGGCAGATCAGCGTCCATGCCATGAGCATCACCGGCGCAATGGTCGCCGCGTTTGCCTTCTTCGGCCCCTTATGGGCGATTTTGATCATCCCCCTGATCGTCCTGGTCGGTGCTGCCCGGTTGAAACTTCAGCGGCACACGCTGGCTCAGGTCATCGCCGGGGCCGCGTTGGGGCTGATGATCCCGGTCCTCCTGTTTACCCTGTTTTAGACGACCTGTACACAGGAATCAGTTTACTGCGGCGTTGGCGTAACCAGCGCCGCTGCGGTCGCCGTGAGGATCGCCTCGACCGTCGGCTGGTACGGGGCGATGCGGGTCGCTCCCGCTGCTGCCGTCTGGGTCGCACGGACAACCCCTGAAATATCCGGCGCAGAGGCTTCATCGACATAAGTGACCTGCGTCGAAGACACCACCCCGCGCCCGGTGGAATCGCACATCTGCACATAGATGGTTTTCACACCGGACCCTGCGCTCAGAGTCCAGATCACTTCGTTGTTATACGGCTGCCAGCCCGGGTCGGACGTATCCGCACAGTCCCGTTCGCCCGGCTGCTCGGAAATGTGGATTTTTTCGACCGCGCCCATCGTCTGCCCCTGGCCGAAGCGGTTCACCCGTTCATCGTGAATGTACAGCACGACCTCCGGCTGGTCGAAGGTCTGCGCAATTTCGGCGACCGCAGCGCGCCGGGCGGCGATTACCGGCAGGACGTTCGGCTGAGCGGCAAAGATAATGGTGTAATAATGGCGCTGCGTGGTGGCGTTGAATTTCCAGGCGACGCCAATCTCCCGGTAGAGCGCGCTGAAGATGGGAAGCTGCGGGTCATCGAAGCGGATGTTGCGGCGCGTGCGCAACTGCGGTTCCGGCTGGCGGAAATCGTTGATCCAGAAGTCGATAATCTGAGATGGTCCGAAGTCACGCACGATAATCGGAATAAAATCGACCGCAAAGTCGTTCGCGTAGGATTGGAATCCCTCACGCTGGAGGAGCGTCTCGATATTCTGGCCGCTGCGCGTGCGGTAGACGTCGCCCAGACTGTCCAGGGGGCGCGCGGCCAGATCTTCGACCCAGGTTTCCGCGATCCGGTTGAGCGCAGCGTTAGGCATCAGATGGACCAGGTTCTCGCGCAGCCGCGACGCGTTAATCCGATTGAGGATCGTGGTTTCATCCGTACTCAAACCGGCTAAGTCCTGCGCGACCGCCGCCGAGTAGAACAGCGGCATCACACACAACAGGATCAGCAGCCCACGCCAGTTATTCCGTCGCATACGTCCCTCACAAAATCGACTCAGCCGCCCGTCCCCAGGATGAGCACCCAATACAATTTGCCGGTGGCGATGGCCTGCACCTGGCTAAATCCAGCTTCGGTGTATATCTCCTGGCCGTCGAGTCGCTCCAGCAGGGCTTGCAGGCTGAACGGCGTGTCGCTCGTTTCCACGAACAGTGTCACGCTGCCCGCATACCCGGCGGCATCCGCCATGTAGACCACGTCCTGCCCATCGGCGTTGCGGAACACGTTCGTGCTTTCCAACTCCGGCAGCGGCAGCGAGCGCAGGTAGCTGATATGCTGCTCGGCGACGGCTTGCAGCGCGGCGTTCTCCGCCAGCGGAGTCAAGCCACTGGCCGCGCGCCAGGCATTCAGCCGGTCCAGCGTCGCCGGTTGGTCGAGTTCGTCTGCCGGGAAAGTGGGCACGACGGTCAGTCGCGCCGGAGTCGCGGCGGTGGGCGGAAGCGTAGACTGCGGGGTCAGAGTCACCAACTGGCCGGAACCGGAGCCGCGGCTCGCCACCATCAGCCCGCCGATCGCCAGCAGGAGGATGACAATTCCGCCCCCGATCAGGCGTGGATCGCGCCCTGGCCGCGCCGCCGCCCGCTTGCGCAGAGTCGCATCCAGCGGCGTGTCGATCTCGGCACTGCCGTCGCCGAATCCCTGTTCGATCTTGTTGATGACTGTCTCGAAGGGCAGGTAGCGGGCGTCGATCCCCTGAAGCGCGTTGATGATGATGTTTTCGCGCGGCGAGGTCGCGTCGATCTGGACCGGGATGATCTTCTTGTTCAGCCCTTCGGCAAAGGTGATTTCGCGCCCGACCCAGGTCGAGGCCAGCGCGTGGGCGCTCCACAGGACGAGCATCACATCCGCCCAGCGAATCTGCTCCTGGATGATGTGGACCCATTCCTGCCCGCCTTTGAGTTCAGCGCGGTCCATCCAGACCTCGTGCGCCTGTTCGACGAGCGCCTGATAGTAGCGGTCGGCCTGTTCCGCATCGCGGCTGGAATAGCTGATAAAAATCTTCGTCATCGCATTGCCCGGCGGAAATCCATCCATTCGCCTGACGCCTATTGTACCCGGCCCGGCGGCGATGTGCCCACCACCTGCGCTGGAATGGGAGCAGCGAGGCTAATTAGCGGCGAGGAGGAGAAGGGGCCGCGTCGTCTTTATTGTAGAACCGGGCGGCCCACAGGTGGGACAGCGCCGCTGACGCGCGGGTCAAGCGGTGGGATGACGGCTTACTGCGGATTCAAGATGGAGAAATGCAGTTGAACTTATTAGCGGACTGATCTAAAAAATGGTCTTAATAATTTTTGTCGTACCTTTGATCAGATCGTCAATCTCATCTTGGGTCGGCTCTCTATCTTTGTTGTGGACTGCCAGATTTCGAATATCACCAAGTCGCTGGATGAATCTCCAGTCCGGCACATCGTAGACTTCTGCTGCCTTTAAAGCTTCATTGAAGTCTACAATAGTTGGATTCTTCTTCGATATTTTGACTTCATGATTCTGGGCAACGGTAGCCAGGTGACGTTCCAAAGTAACCCCTGCCAACGCGCCCGCAGCTCGCAAATGGCCTTTCTTGAATAACTCTTCCGCAGCACTCAATTCATCATCAAACAGATTGGCTTGAAGAGTACCTGTAATATCGGTCAAGATTGAATCGAGCCGGTTGAGGCTAGAGTAGAGAATTGCCATTTGGATATTGAACTTAACTGAAAAAGTCTTATAAGGATCTACAATGTTTTCCAGATTTCGTGTAACTCGTAAGCCGATCAAATAGTCGCTTATCGTATAATTTAGAAAGTCTATCTCTTTAGAAGTTACGCAGTTGGGAGGATGGCGTACTTGGGATGAGCCAAATAAAAGCCAACCGCCAGACGAATAATGTCGAGCTTGCTGTTGAAAATGGAGACGCGGGTGCGCCAACGATGCACTTCCAAGCGCAAGTAGGCG
>JAIOHO010001020.1 GCA_019912905.1 Anaerolineae bacterium | reverse complement strand
GGCGTGTCCTGGGGAACCCACTGGAAAGGCGTATGCGGCTTCGGGATGAACGTGCTGACGCCGACATTGACGGTGGCTCTGTTGCCCAGGACCCGATGACCTTCACGCAGCGTCTGTTTGCACAGGTCGATGATGGCCCACACGTCCTCGATGGTTTCCGCCGGGTGGCCGATCATGAAGTAGAACTTGATCGTCCGCCAGCCCCGCGAATAAACGGCCCGCGCCGTTTCCAGCACCTGCGGGGTGGGCACCGATTTGTTGATGATATTGCGCATCCGTTCGCTGGCCGCTTCCGGGGCGAAGGTAAACCCGCTGCGGCGCGTGTCGCCCAGCTTGTCGAGCAGGTCCGCGCTGGCGGATTCGATGCGCAGGCTCGGCAGGCTCATGCTCAGGCCGGATTCCGCGTAGCGCTCGTGGATCGCGCTGACCAGTTCGTGCACGTCGCGGTAATCGGACGACGACAGGCTGAGCAGGCTGATTTCCTCGAAACCGGTATTTTCCATGATTTCGGCAATGGCATCGACGACTTCCTGCACTGACCGTTCGCGCACGGGCCGCGTGACCATCCCGGCATGACAGAAGCGGCAGCCGCGCGTGCAGCCGCGCATAATTTCGATGGGCGCGCGATTGTGGACGGTGTCGATGTTGGGGACGAGAAAGCGCTTGAACGGCGCGGGCAGCACCGGCACGATACGCTTCAGGACGCGCGCGGGGGCTTCGGGTGTGTTCGAGCGGACGCTGGCGACCGTGCCATCCGGGTGATATTCCACGTCATAAAATCGCGGCACGTAGACTCCCTGAATCCGGGCCAGAGCGCGCAGTTGGTCCTCACGCGGCTGGCCGCGCATTGCCTGGATCACACGCGCGATTTCAACGATGATCTCCTCCCCCTCGCCGATCACGAAGGCGTCGATGAAGTCGGCCATCGGTTCCGGGTTGTAACAGGCATGACCTCCGGCGATGATCAGGGGATAGGTTTCGTCGCGGTCGCGGCTGCGCACCGGCATCCCGGCCAGGTCGATCAGATTCAGCGCGTTGCTGTAGAGCTGTTCGTAGGGCAGGCTGATGCCGAGCAGATCGAAATCGCGGATGCGGTGCCTGGTTTCCAGCGAATAGAGCGGAATCGTCTGCTCGCGCATGATGGCTTCCAGATCGACCCAGGGGCTGAAGACGCGCTCGGCCAGCATGTCCGGCTGATTGTTGATCTGTTCGTACAGAATCATGATGCCCAGGTTGGACATACCCAGATCGTAGATGTCCGGGAACGCCAGGGCCACCTTGACATCGGTGGTCGCCCAGTCCTTGACGATGCTGTTATACTCTCCACCGACATAACGTCCGGGTTTTTCAACCTGCATCAACACGCGATCCAGACTGCGCTCGATTTGTTCAGGCTGCATGAATGGCTCCGTAGGCTAATTTTGCTGATGGTGATGAATGAATTTCGCCCATTATAGCGGATGGCGATAGGGATGTATAGCAGGCTGTTGGCTGGGCTGAACGGTCTGGCGCTCGTTTTCACATGCCTGATGGCTGCTGAGGCTCAACCAGTAGAGGCTGCGGTCATCGATGCGCGCAATGTTGACCAACTGGCCCCGGTTGCGCAGATCGATTTTTCAGCACTGCCTGCTGAAGCCGGTGAGATCCTCAACGGTCGGGTCTATGTGAGCGCGGATGGTCGTCATCTGGCTGTGGTGAATCGAGACAGCCAAGTCGTTTTTCTGGATGACACCGGCGCCCTGCTCGGTGTGACCGAGACTATGCTCACATCCGATGGATTCCCGGCCACCTTTATCGACGGCGCATTTGATGACATGGGGAACGTGTTCGCCGCCGTCCATACAGCCGGTGGGAGCTATAACATCACGCTGGCGACGGTGGGCGCAGGCAGCGAAACCACCACAGTCATTTCGGATGACAAGCCGGTGTCCGTCTGGCTCGACTCCGAGTTCGTGTGGCTGGAGGTGATTCCGGCGGACCCCAATCAGCCCACTTATCTGGCACAAACGACGCTCGTGGATGTGGGGACAGGGCAATTTGCGACCACTCGATGGACGCGGCGGCCCTTTGCGCCTGCCCAGGACCGCGAGGCCGTGGCGCGAATCGGGCGGCTTCCGGCTCCGCTGGCGGTCACGGCGACGCAGGATGGACAGGTCAGCCGCTGGAACCTGAGCACAGGGGAACGCTCCGCGATGGCCCGGGTGGATGCGGTGCCGATTTACGGTGCGGCGACTCCCGATGGTCGTTATCTGGCCTGGCGCGACCCGGCCTCGACTCGATTGTCGGTGCTCGATTTTGAAACCGGCCAGAATCGGCTGGTGGCTTCTCTGAACGGCCTGTATGTCCCGTTTCTGCTGATCAGCGCCCGGGCGGACGTCGTGATCGGCGTCCATCCGAACGACGAACCGGTTGTCGTGGCCTGGGAAGTGTCTACCGGCAGCCTGCACCGCTTAGGACCATATCGCCACTGCCTGCGCCCGCCAGATATGGTAAGATTAAGTAATAATGCGCAGCGGCTGGTGATTGGCTGCGATGCGGGTCTGCAAATCTGGCAAGTGAGTCCGGCATAAACTGGGATCGATGATGCGGTACGATGCAGATCATGATAGGAAGCAGCCGGGCTGGTATCAACGGCTGGTCGATAATCCCCACCTGGAGGCGATCATGATTGCCGATGCGGAAGGGCAAATCCTGCGATCGACCTATCCCCTCCGCAGCAGTCAGGATCACATTGCGTCCATGTTTCAGGCGCTGGAAGTGCTGGCTCAGGCACTGATGCACGAGTTTGACTCGGACCATGTCTGTGTGATTCATCTGATGATGAGTGATTGTCATGTGCTGCTGTATCCCCTGCTGGATTCGCGCTATTTTTTGCTGGTGCAGATCGAGCGGAGCGCACCTTTGATGCTGGTCACCGTCGAGATGAATCGTGTGATTGAAGATGTGACCTTGAGTGACCTGAACGCGATGCAGCATGAAACGCTGCCAGTCCGCACGGAGAGCGATCTGGATGCCGAGGAGTTGATTGACGCGGTGCAGGAG
>JAIOHO010001019.1 GCA_019912905.1 Anaerolineae bacterium | reverse complement strand
TTTGTACGCCCTTGTTTTTCAGAGCGGAACCGCACAGGACCGGGTGAATCTTGCTGGCGATGGTCCCCGCCCGCAGCGCGCCCATCAGTTCGTCGTCGCTGATTTCCTCTTCCATCAAATACTTCTCGGTGAGGTAATCATCATTTTCGACGATCTTTTCGATCATCTCGGACCGCAGCGTCTCAGCCTGCTCACGGTGGCTTTCCGGGATGGGATGACGTTCAATCGCCGTCCCCAGGTCATCCCCGTAAGTCACCAGTTCCATCGACAGCAGGTCGATGATCCCGCCGAATTCCGCACCTTCGCCATAAGGCATCTGGATGGGAACCGGGTTGCCATGCAGTCGATCAATGATCATCTCGATGCACCGCTGGAAATTTGCGCCGACGCGGTCCATCTTATTGACGAAGCAGATGCGCGGGACGGTATACTCATCCGCCTGCCGCCACACGGTTTCGGACTGGGGTTCGACCCCAGCCACCCCATCGAACACGACGATGCCGCCGTCAAGCACGCGCAGGCTGCGCTGAACTTCGGCAGTGAAATCGACGTGGCCGGGTGTGTCGATGATGTTGACCTGGCACCCCCGCCAGCTCGCCGTGACTGCCGCCGAGGTAATGGTGATGCCGCGCTCGCGTTCCTGATCCATGTAATCAGTCGTCGCCGCGCCTTCGTGAACCTCGCCCATCCGGTGAACCATCCCGGTATAGTAGAGGACACGTTCTGTCGTGGTCGTCTTCCCAGCATCAATATGCGCGATAATACCGATATTGCGCACGTTGGTCAGATCGAGCTTGGTTGAAGCTTTCTTTGCCATGCCTGGTCTATGCTACTCTCATCTATCGACTGGCTAGCGGAAGTGCGCAAAGGCGCGGTTAGCTTCGGCCATACGATGCGTATCGTCTTTACGCTTGATGGCGTTGCCCTGGCCGTTGGCGGCATCGAGCAGCTCAGCCGCTAACTTCTCTTCCATATTTCGACCCCCGCGACCACGTGCATACTCCAGAATCCAGCGCATCGCCAGAGAAATGGAGCGGTCGTGGGGCACTTCCATCGGAACCTGATAGGTGGAACCGCCGACACGCTTGGGCTTGACCTCGACCGACGGCGCGACGTTGCGCAGCGCCTGCTCGAACATCTCGACCGGGTCACGCTTGGCCCGTTCTTCGACGATGGTGAGCGCCCGGTACATGATGGTCTGGGCCGTGCTCTTTTTACCGCCATACATCATGCGATTGACGAACATCGCGATATGCAGGTTCTGGTATTTCTTGTCGGATTCAATCTGTCGCTTGGGCGGACGATTTCTTCTTGGCATAATCCAATAACCTCTTTACTTGCCCTTGGGGCGTTTGGTGCCGTACTTGCTGCGCGCCTGTTCGCGGTTCTGGACGCCATCGGCATCCAGCGTGCCCCGCACAATGTGATAGCGCACACCGGGGAGGTCTTTCACACGGCCCCCACGCACGAGCACGACACTGTGCTCTTGCAGGCGGTGGCCTTCACCCGGGATGTACGCCGTGACTTCGATGCCGTTGGTCAGACGAACACGGGCTACTTTACGCAGCGCCGAATTCGGTTTCTTCGGCGTCATGGTCTTCACCTGAGTGCAGACCCCGCGTTTCTGGGGTGCGCCCTTGCGCCGGCGGGTGCGTTTCTGACTATAAGCGTTAAGCGTATATTGCAGCGCCGGAGCCTTGGTTTTGGTCTTTTTGTCTTTTCGACCTTTACGCACCAGTTGATTAATGGTTGGCATAAATATCTCCAGATGCTAGCTTTCTGCGGGCACGCAAAAAGGCGATCTAAATACAAGAACGCCTTTATTTGCCTTACCTGGTGACGAGCTATCCCGCAGAAGCAGAAACGCTTTCGCCACACTCGTTCGGTTATAGCGGCACAGTATTGCCTCAGGTGAGGTTGCTCTACCGGCGTGTCGCAGCATAATATCATCGCCTCTCCCTGGTGTCAAGGGAAGTTCGGGATCATGTTCGTGAGCTGGAGATGGCCTGCTGCGGCGCAGACAGAATCCCCTGATGCTGCCTGTCCGAATATCCTTATATTAAATACTCTTATAATAGATGGAAGGCGGGAAACTAGCGGGAGGTGGACATCATGATGCTCGATCGATCGACCATGCGCAAGATGATGGCTGCTCTGAAAAACAATCAGGGCCGAACCCTGGATGAACTCACCCCCTTTCTTCCGGATTATTATCGTTTTTCAGACTATGATCCCCGGTATTACGTATTCGAGTCCGTGATGGCCCTCATTCAATGGGGACTGGTCGAGGCATTTGTGGACGGCCAGCTCCTGGAATCGGCGACTGTCGCCGGGTTTTCCCGCTGGGATTGGCCGCAGGATGTCACGCTGTATGTAACAAAACAGGCTCTGGAGATGGAAAGCGTGCTTGGCATCCGTTTAGATGGGGGACATCAGGCATTTTTTGATGAGTTGCAGACCCCGCAGGCCGCCTGGCCCGATGTGTTTGTCTTGATGCCGTTTGACGTCACCCTCAAACCTGTGTATGAAGATCACATTCGAACCGTCGTGACCGGTATTGGCATGTCGGTGGGACGGGCAGATGACTTTTTCACGAGCGGAACGATCGTCGCCGAAATCTGGACTGCGATCAATCGCGCCTCAATCCTCATTGCCGATTGTACCGGCAGAAACCCGAACGTTTTTTACGAAATCGGCATCGCTCACACCCTCGGCAAGCAAACCATCCTGATCGCCCAATCGATCGATGACATTCCGTTTGATCTCCGGCACCGCCGAGTCATCACGTATCGCTATGATCCGCGCGGGATGAAGGAGTTTGAGGATATCCTTCAAAAGACGATCCAGACTCTTCGCCAGCAGGATGGCCGGTCTCAGTCCGCTGAGGGGGAATAGGGACGGTCGGAATCGTCAGGCTGGCCGGATGCGCCGAACGCGGACAGGTCGCTGCCAGTGGCATAAGGCTGGCCGTTGGGCAGGGTCGCCCCCAGCAGACGCGCCCCGTTCAGATTGGCCCCTTGCAGGTCGGCTTCTTCGAGGTTGGCTCCCGGCATATCCGCGCCTTCCAGATTGGCCCCGGCCAGGTCCGCCTGGCGCAGATCGGCATCATCCAGTTCGGCAGCGGCCAGGTTCGCGCCGCCGAGTTTGGCCTGTCGCATCCGGGCGCGAATCAGGATCGCATTTTCCAGGTTGGCCCCGGTGAGATTGGTATTCCACAGATTGCTGCCGAACAGGTCCGCGCCGCGCAGGTTGGCCGACGAAAGATCACGGCGGCTCAGATTGGCCTCGCGCAGGCCAAACCCCCGCCAGTAATTCGGATCGTTGGGGTTGGTGAATCGATCCAAACAGCCGATGTCAGAGTCAGGCTTCCAGAACGTTTCATCCGGCAGGCGGGTGGTTTCATCCAGGCGGGCATGACCGTAACGGCGGCTGACGAAGCGCACGCCGGTGAGGTTCGCCTTGCTGAAGTCCGCCCCGCGCAGGTCCGCACGCGATAAGCTGGTTCCGGCCAGCGAGCCATCCTGCACCCAACCGCGATGCCACAATTCTTCCAGGGCAGTCAGGGCGATGACGTTGAAACTGCTGCCAAGCTGTTGGAGCAGGCGTTTCTTCAGCACCCGATCTTCGCGCTGTTTGGCGAGTAAGTCGAGGACGAAGACCGTGACGCCCAGGCTGAGGACCTCGGTAAACAGGTTGATGTCATAGCCGCTGTCCGCACCGAACAGGGCCGCGCCGATGATGACGCCGATGGTGATCAGCAGGATACCTGCCAGAATCTGATACAGAGTCCGATTTTCCTGATGAAGCTGCTGGATTTCTTCCCAGCGGTCGGGGATATAGTCTTTCGCCATGATGACCTCCAACCGGTTACGATAGCACAGGTTGCCAGTGTGCGGCCTTGAGAAGCGGATAGTCGCAGGTCAAGCGTTGGGTGGCTTCGGCGCAAAGATGGTTAGCCCAGGCCGATGCCGAAGTTCAGTTCGTAGATGGTCTTGGCGGCGTGATAACCCATGTCGATCAGGTCCTGGCTGTGGTCGTCATAATCGACGATGCGCGCAATCGGGAAAAAGTCATCCGGGGCGACCACGACCACATTCACCAGGCGGTACTGGTAGGTAGCGCTGTTGGGATTCATCTCGCGTTCGATGCGCGCCAGTTTGTTGTAGGCGTCGGTCACGCGCAGCCGGTCGCGGAACGAAGCCAGCAGCGCCCAGTCCAGCGTCCAGGTGGCCGCTTCCAGAAAACTTTCCGGCAGCCGCTGGTGGCCGATCTCGCCTTTGCGCCAGGGGGTCATCAGCACCACGATGACTTCCATATCTTCGGTAATAGGCCGGTCGCGGGCCGCATCCAGCGCGGCGCTGAGAGGGGTGTTGGCGACCACCGCGCCATCCCAATAGGTCGAGTCGCCGTCATGAGTCCAGGGGTAAACCATCGGGATGCTGGCACTGGCGAGGATGCGGTTGAAGGTGATGCCTGTCTGGAGGTTGGCGCGCTCACTGCCCAATTTGCGATCCTGTATGTTCCGGTTGCTGAAGATCGCCAGTTCGCCGGTGCGGATGTCAGTCGCGCTGATGAGCAGGGTCTGCTCGCTGGCGTTGATCTGCGCTTCGTCCAGACCCAGTTTTTCCGTCATCGTCTGCCGCAGGGGGCCGGTATCGAGCAGGTTGCTCCAGCGCCCCACCAGGCGAGGTGGCAGATCGCGAAAGGCTTCAGCGGGTGAATGGGCATCGTTATGCGGCACACGCCGCAGCGGGCGGCCAATCAACGCTCGCAGGACCACGTTGGCGATCCGGCGGGTCAGCCAGTTCATACCCGGTGGCAGACCTTCAATGTCGGACTCGCGCGCCTGCTTCCAGAACTCGACCATGGTGTCCGGCGAAATGCCCTGGACGATGGCCGCGCCGTTCACCGCGCCGATCGAAGTGCCGACGACGATCTCCGGGGACCAGGGACCGCGATGCGCCGCATCCACATCCGGTTTGTCAGGTT
>JAIOHO010001018.1 GCA_019912905.1 Anaerolineae bacterium | reverse complement strand
GCGGTCTGCCACCCGCTTTCGCATCCGGGAGCAGTGGTCTCAAGATTTCCCACTCGGCATCTTTCAGGTCTGTTGGGTAGGCTTTTCGGTTCATCCTCCCATTTTACACCACATCTTACCCCTTTTCAGATGCGCTCTGAGCCAGCAGCGCTTCATCCGCCGCTGAGCGGCGCTCTGGACACTTGACAATCGACCAGGTCAACGCACACGCAGCGACGGGGGCTGTTTTGTCGGATCACCGCTCAACAGGTGGCCGTTGCCGGAGCGAACTTTGGGGGGCAAGCCACTGGCCTGGCGCAGTTGTTGAACAAAGTCGCGTACCACGGTGACCTTCCCGGCATAGCCTTGTCGCTGGATTTCCCGGTACAACTGGGCCGCGTTATAGCAACCCTCATTCCAGCGTTTGAGGAGATAAGCCTTAAACGGATCCACCAGCCGTTGACCTGACCGAGGTCGTCTGACGACCGGTGTAGCGGCGTGTAAATAACGGCGCACGGTCTTGCGGTCGACATTGAGATGGTGAGCGATGCTTTTCTGAGTCCACCCCTGACTGTGGAGCTGCCGGGCAAGTCCCATCCGTTCCTTTCGGCGTTGTTCGGCTTGTGTGAGTAGCTCCAGCCCGGGTGACCGAACCGCTTTGGGCAGTTCTGGCGGGCCGTTATTCACTGCCGTTTGCTCGGTGATGGAAGCCAATTGCTTTCTAATCGTTCCCTGCCCCTGTTGCAGCAGCTTGAACACGGCATCGGCTAGATTCTTGAGTAAATGCCAGCGGTCAGCCACCTGGATCGCCTCAGGGGCACCCTGTTGGATGGCCTCGGCATAGGTTTGAGAGCGATCTCGAGCCACGATTTCAATCCCCGGATGCGCTTTGAGCCATGCAATGAGCGTTTCTGCCGTCCTGTCGGCCAGCAAATCCACAATTTCACCGCGCTCCAAATCGACCAGAATGGTGCCATAATCTTGTCCTTTGCGCTTGGCCCAGTCATCGACGCCCAGAACTCGTGGCGCGGGTGGGTCGGGCCGCTCCCTTCGTCGAACCAGACAGAGCAGCAGGTCAATGCCCGCCTTCATCTTGAGAGCGACGGTCAACCTGGCTCCCGCCGCGCCACCGAGCGCCAACCCAATGGCCTGCTGCACAGCGGCCAGGCGCTCCGTCCGCCGCGCCCAGGGCGCCACCACACCGGGGAGTCGTTCGCAGAAAATCGCTCTGGGGCAGTGGGCGTTGGGACAGAAAAAGCGGCGAACGCTCAGCGAAATCGAGACCGGGAGGTCAGCCCAAGGGAGATCAGTGAGGTGGCGATGATACCGACTATGCACCTTTGTGCTCCGCTGATGACACAGCGGACAGGCTGAGGCGCCTGTGTTGGCCGTGAGTTCCAGCACAATTTGCGCACTTCCCTCCAGAACGAACATGGTATCCAAGCGTACCTGCTCCGCATCGGGCACCAGCAGCTCAAACATGTTGTCCCTCCGAACTCAGGTGCACCTATTTTGCCAGATTCAGGTGTGAGTTCGAGGCGACATCACCAAAATGCCGAAAGACCCTTCTAGCCCGGCATTGACACCATGGCGGCGCGCTCGCGCAATTCGGACAATTATTGCCGCTTCCTGGGTCAATTGGAACACACCCATCCACAGGGCACGTTGTACCTCATCACCGATAATCTCTCCAGTCACACCAGTGTCAAGACCCGGACCTGGCTGGAAGATCACCCCCGTATCCAGCACGTCTTTATTCCCAAAGGGGCCGCCTGGCTGAACCTGCAAGAAGGCTGGTGGCGCTTGTTACGTCGTGAGGCGTTGGCCGGTCAGACCTTTGCTGATTATCTTGAGATCGAGCAGGCCACTACAGTCGCCACCCACCAATTGAACCGGCGCGCTAAGCCTTGGATCTGGGGCCGACCCAACAAACCGCCTCGCAAAAAGCGGCGACTTCATTTATACCGTATTTAAGGAACTCAGCCCTAACTGGACAATGCCAGTTAGGGCGGGAGAGACAGTTGGAGTAGCGGTTCAAGCGGGAGGTGATAGTGAACGGCAATCGCTTGCAGACGCTGTTTGCGTCGCTACCAGAAACACTGCAAACGAAACTCACGAGACAGGGTCGGGGTCGGTAGCACGATATTGAGTAGACAGCGCAGTTCAGCCAGGCTGAAGCGCAATCAGGTGGGCAACGCGCTTTTTTTCTCGCTGGTCATGCTGGAGCAGTTTGAGGCAGGTGTGGGCCAGCATCACCAGGGTCATCTGCTGGTGCCAGCCATGCCAAGGCGTACCTCATAGTCGGCCATGCCTACCTGGCCTTCGGCTTCCTCGAGTAAGTGCTCAAGCGGATGTCGCGCCAGGGCCACCGCGGCAAAGGTCACAATGGGCGTATCCACCGGCGCATTGGAGAGCCAGAAGATATAGGTTGACTTCTCATCGAGGGGGCGCTGCATGAGTAACCACTGTTCACCGATGGTGTCATTGGCCAGGGTGATCCGCACGGCCTGCCACTCGTACCAGATCAAGCCCTTCGCGCCGACGCGAAAGCACAATCGTTCCCAATCGGTCTCCGCTAGCCTCGATACCAGGGTGTGAAGAGAGATTATTTGCCGGTGGTCGGCAGGCATGACTTGATGCGGGGCCCCAATCGCCAGCACATAGTAGCGTTGATGATGATGAATAGCCTCACGCAAGCCGGGCGAATTGCCATACAGGGTGTCACCGACCCCCCGTTGCATCGGGACATCTTCCGCCCAGGCCTGCTTCAAAATCGCTTGCGCGATTTGGGGCTTGGTCTGGAAGGGCACGTCATCCGGGATCTTGGCCGCCTGACACCGCGCCCGATCATCACACCAGGCCTGAGGCAGGTACAGGCGACAATCCAGAAAGGCCGCGCCGGTCGGGGCCACATAGCCCCAATACACCCCCACCTGACAGTTCTCGACTTTGCCCACGCGCCCACAATACTGATGTCCAACCCCGGCAGATTTGTCGCCCCATTTCACAAAGCCACTCTCATCAATAACACCGATCCCCGATTCATACCCCAACTGCTGGATGATCGCCCGCCGTAACTGGCGGCGCACTGCGGCTGCATCCCACAGGGCTTCATTGAGCACCCGCTGCAAGGATGCGGATCATGCAAACCCAGCACTTCGGCCATCTGCCAGGTGTTCTTGCGCTTGACCTCGGCCAGCAACCCACGAAGATAGTGCTGAACACTCTGGCGGTTCTCACTGCGATGAAACAACGGCGCAAATCGCTCGAAATAGTCTTCAAACGACTGCGCCCAGGCCGTCGCGCTCTCGAAATCCATGCACCATCCCACTCTGCTTTTCGCCAGAGAGTACCCGCATTCCCCTTAACCGGCATTGTCCAGTTAGTTGCATTGGATCAGTGTCATCCGTTCGGAGGCGGTTGTTCAGCGGGTGCCTCCTTATCAGCAACCTCAGACGACTTCTGCACCAATTGGTTCAGACTGGAGAAGATCGCTTCCTCGTTCATACTCTGAATCTTGACGGCCTCCTCACGCCAGAGTGTGCGCTCTTCAGTGAGGATACTCTCAACATTGGCCAGAAACTGCTCTACATGCTTCGGGTCCTGTTGTTCATTCACGGTCTTGATATTCCAAGAATCAACCTCCGCGCGCAATTTGCTCGCAGTTTCATGAAATAGGGGATGGGCTTTGCCGACCATGTCGATGCTGGAAAGCAGCAGGAGCGATGTTGACAAGGATGACAGAATCGCGACCCATTCCATCGCAAATCCAAATGCAGACATTAACGAGATTACAATACCCAATCCCAACACGGCCAATTGCGCTCGTTTGAATTGATTGTAGTCAGAATCGATCGTCTTGACATACCATTTCCACTGCGCTTCTGCCCGCTGTTGAAGATAGGCATCTGAGTTCACAGGCCTAAAGCCATCATCATCTCGATATTTCGCTGCGCGTGCAATCTCTTCAGATGTACGATCGCGCATTGCTGGTTGGGCAGCGTTATGCTCGCTAATCCATTTCTCGGCTTCTTGAATCGCGCTCAAGACATCCTTGCGCAGATTCTCTTTTTCAACATCAGTCGATGAAGGACTTGCGTTAAGTAGAACCCGGTATTTCCAGATTGCCGAACGGACGATTTCCGCTGCCACTCGATGTTCGATCCAAGCGTTACTGGTTGCAAACTGCGAAGCAAAACGCATGAGCGCGAGACTGACAATCGGAAAAGCGATGACGAGTATGCGTAGCACGGCATTGTAAAGCGTGCCAGCCTGTGTGTGGGAGTCCGTACTCAAAACTCCAAAAATACCTGCGAACACACCCATCATGATTACGGCGAAGCGGAACAGGCGGTAATTGCGCTTCCGTTTCCACGCGAATACGTCATAATCTTGCATTTGCCGATATGCTGCCAACAGTGCAGGATCGTACAGAGTTGCGGTGCTCGCCGACGCTGAAGATGCAGGTGAACTATCGTCACCCCGAATCCGGTGTTGAGCTGCCTGGAACAACCTACCAATAGAATTATGGGCTTGTTGCTGTGCCATGTCATTTTCTCCACGATATTCCTTATCTCTGCGAAAACCCTTCAAACCATGTTTTCCTAGAAGTCCAGCCGAAATTGAGATTATAGAGCGATAAGCTGGAACCTACGCTTAATGCCGCGGAATGCGCCTAGAGAAGTCTTGGTATCTTTGCTTTGTCCCGACATAATACTTGGTCGGATCTCAGGCTACTGACGCCACTACACGAGCGCCTAATCTGACTCAAAGGCTCTTTAGTTTCCAAAAGTGCCGCCAGCAACCTTTTCAGCGAGCTGCTGATAGTTGTAATCCCAGGCCATCGTAACATCGCCGGCCGGCAGCGCGCCTGTAACGTCTGCCTCCAATTGAAGAAGCTGTACTGCCAATTCGGCCACTCTTAATCGGTTTTCCTGACTGAGCTTGTTCGCTGCATCGTAATCCTCTGTCACATAATTGGACTCGAAGTCCGTTGGAAAATAGTTTGGCATCAGCGCGTGGAGTGCTCGTGCCTTGTTGATCACCGTGACCGGATTCGTTGAATCCAGAACAATTTCGGCCACCTTCAACTGAAAATCAATCTCTGCTTGCCGTTGTTGTGCTGCAAAATCAATCTGCGCCTGCCGCTGCTGCTCAAGCGAAGTCTGGTACTGTGCATATACATTGAATGCGATTGTTAGCAGGGCCACGAGCACTGGAACAAGGACAGCAAGCCGGTCGCGCAGCGCTTTGCGTTCTTCAAACGCGAGGCGCTTCTCCTCAAGCGCAAGGCGCCTTCTCTCAATCTCGATCTTTGGATCTTCGGAGCTATCGGATGTCATAACTTTCCCCCTTGAGGAGCAGCGCTTTTCGAAGAACTACCAAGAGTTTTAAGCTCAAGCGCTTTCCTGACATAATCATCGATCTCGTTCGGAAATCTGACACCATGCTGCTTCTCGTCGTTCAAGAAAACGAGGGCATGCCGCGGATCATCAGGGATCCACATATCGTACTTTGCGAGCCAGAGTATCAAATGCACTTCGAGTTCAGCGAGGCTCTTAGCCAGATCGCCGAGGACACCTTGATCGCGCCACTGTGCCCTGAGAAATGTGTCTTGTCGCAGCCATTCTAGAAGTGCTTGATTGGTCGGACGCAGCGCACTCATCGTAATACTGCGAATAACCTCGTGCAGCTCCTTCTGGTCTGGTGTGAACTCATCGTACGCACGAGCAAATGAGTCATCGAAACCTTCCGCACCCTCCAGGAGATCATGCGATATGGCTTGACTCCGTCGCAAAACGTCATAAAGATCGTTTGCGTGTCTCACCTGGACATTGAACGAGACCTTGCCAGTATCAAGCAGACTCTTCAACCCAACCAATCGCGCCACTCGCTCCTCACGGGCAGTCCGATGCGCTTCACGCCAATCGAGCCATGCCTGAATAATCGTCTTCAGGACATAACCGACTGCCGCCAGCGCCGCTGTTAGGACGCCAGCTCCCAACCATTCCGGTATATTTTCCACAGGACACCTCCGGATAAAATAACTACCTACGACACCTCAACACTGACCTGCCGCGGGCTGCTGATCTGGATGACGCCGCCCCAGGCGCACATGCAGGTCGAAGTCGCATTCAAGGCCGGCTGACCGTTCACCAACACGGTCGGTGAGCCGGGAGTCCAGGGACCGGTGATGACCGGCAGGCATGGCTGCGGCGCCATGAGTGCCGCGACCACCTGCGGATTAGCCGGGGAGCTGCACATGCCAAACGGCGCGATGTTCGCCATTGCCTGAAAATCCATGATATTGGCCGCCGTCTGCCGGTCGCCACGTACGGGCAGCCCTTTTGGAATGACACTCAAGGTAGCTGGCGCCAACCCGAACGGACACTTTACTACTGAGCCTGAGCAGACGAGTTTCGGCATTTCCTTGGCCCTCAGCAATATTCAAAGTCGAGCGGGAGCTTGTTTGGTCGGACATCGATCCCCTGGACAAGTTAATTGCACAACTTTACCCCTGAGATATATGCTCGCCGACGTAGCGAAAATGTTGCAGATGTCAGTTAGGTAATTCTGATCTCCTTTTTACAAACCCATTTCTTCCAAAGTGCCGGGTTACCTTCATCGGGGGCTTCGATCTCGAGCCCCACCACTCCAAAGGATCCCGGATTTACTAAAGTACCATATGCAGACAACTCGATCTCCCGTTCATAGTTTGGCGAACTATCGTGAAGACTTTCATAGTGAGTGCTATCATTAGCAGAATGATAGAGACTCCACCACCAGCTCGTAAACAAATCGCGTTTCTCACCGGTGATCCTGAACATGAAACTCGCACGGACTTTACCAGGGTCTGAAGGAACCTGTACCAGTGAATCAGCGATCACCCAATAAATAAAATCAGGCGTGAACACTTTGACAGTCTTCTCAGACGGATAACTTGTTTCGCCTCCAGCCGGATTTTCGATTGTCACGCTAAACCTAACCGTGTATATACCATCTTCATTGAACTGATGAACCGGGTGCTGTTGCTGATCTTGTCCCCCATCCCCGAAATCCCAATACCACCTGAGGATCAATTCGGCTGGAATATTGGACTTATCTTCGAATTGCACCGTTCGGGTCTCCATCGGCTTCCAGTCGAAAGCTGCACGCCTTGCTGGCTCAATCACCGGAACAGGTTTCACGTCCACCTGATACTCGACCGGATCGGACCAGCCACCTTTGTTGTCCTTAACCGTTAGTCTAACCGTATGGATTCCTTCATCCTGAAAGGCGTAACCAACCTCTTTGCCGCCAAGCGAATTCGGGTCACCATGGAAGTTCCATTTCCATTCCGCCGGTTCTGGATTGCACTCACCCGTAAACGTGACCGTTTGTTTTACCTGGGGGTTTTGCGGCTTCCAATGAAAGCTCGGTTTAAGCTCGACGGGCTTAGGTTTCACAACGACCTGAATAGGGCCGGTTTCATACCAATGTGTTTCTGTATTGTTTAAGGGGAAAACCCCCGTGACCTTCAGGCTAACATCGTACGTGCCAGGTCTATCGAACGTATGTATAAACGTGGAGCTGTTGGCCCCTGGTTGGGGATGCCCGTCGACCTTCCACTCATAGGCTGTGATCTCCCCCTGAACGGTTTCCGCCGTGAATGTGACCTCAAGGGGCGCCTCTCCCTTCTGGGGTGTCGCGACGATTCTGGCTTTGACCGGTTCGGTGACCAAGACTGTGCGCGATGTTGTGTCCGTTCCGGGATCGGCGACATCCACAGAAACGTAATACTCTCCTTCCACGGTATATGTATGAGTGGCTTCCTTCCCTTCGCCTTTAGTACCATCCCCCCAGCGCCACTCCCATGTTGCGAAGTCACCTTTACCCTTGAATTTAACCTCTCGAGTGTTGCTTGTCTGTGTGCATGTGAAATCAACGCTCATTTTCATGCCTCCTCACATATGGGTTACAAACACGGGCACGTAACCTGTCTGATTGCTCGCCAGAGAGCCAAGCGCTTTGGCAATGACGGTGCCGACAGACGGGGACGGTGCCTTTCGGGCGAATCCGCCGCGCTCACCGTCTTGATAAGCGGATGTGCTTAGCAGGTCACCTACTTTAATTTCGGAGCCGTCCATCGTCTCAACACGGCACTTTGGATAGACTCCCAGTGTGACAACCGTGACCAGTTCGCCATTCTCCACTCCCGGTAATTCATCCGGTGAAAGGGGAGGCAACCGATCGACAATACCAATTACCGCTGTGTCATCGTTCTGGTCACAGAGGACAACGCCTGCCAGCGGTAAGTCTCCCTGCTTGGCTGATTTGACTTGAACAGTACCTGAGAGCTTCACGACATCGCCTACACTAAGTGTCTGTCCGATTTGACTGATGAAGGTGTCGACAAAATGATTACTGTTTATGCCTAGCTTGTTTTTTATCTCAGTTATGTTTACTACTTTTGAGAAGTCCAATTTGCCAATGAACGATGTTTCCCCTCTGATTGTGTTAAGGATTTCGTCGGTGTTACCCGTAATCATCAGGCCATAATGGTTCTTTTCGTTCACCTCTACCTTCAGCCCAATCTTTTTATTGTCGTGGTTTGCTACCAAAATGGACCGCACTGTTTCTTCCGTCCCAACGATCACCTGGTCAATATTGCCCAAATCAAGGCTTGATATCACCGCGCCGGCTTTATCGGGCTTAGGGTTAATTTTAGGATCTTCGAAGGTACCGTCAGCTTTCCTTGTTATTTGCGCCAGTATGATGCCGGTTTCCTTATTCACCTCCTCCAGCATGAACGCTGGTCTTTCCAAGTAGCGAGGCGTCTCTTCATCTTTAATGCTAGGCTGGTTCCCATCCTTAGTGACTTTCTCTTCGTGCCAGTGGATGGTCAGACTCCGTGTTTCATCTTTGGGGATTGTCCCAACATAGAGTTCATTCCATTTTTCTTTGACGCACTCTCGTGCAACTCCTTCGGCCCATACAATCTCATGTCCATCCGCATCATAGGCTGCACCTGCTGAAACTACAATCTTGCCGTCTTTTTCGACATTGACCTTATCGAAACCCCATAGGATACCTGGAGTATGAAGGTGTTGGTTGTGCAGATACCGCATCTGCCTGTGATAGTCCTGCTCGAGTATGAAATCCTCTGCTTCCAGAAGCTGATTTTTGTAATAGTTCAACCTTACAGGCTCTACGATGTCATTCATACTACTCTCCCTTGTTTGATCTATTCGTAGTCGTCTTTGCTGGTACCGAGGACAGTTTCGACGCCCAGCTTCGACTGCCCGACGATAAATGCCAATCCCGTGGGGATGAGATCGTACTGTGTGTGCGCCGGTTTCTCGGATTCAATGATCGCCTTCACCGCTTGATACTTGTGCCAGTCGCCACGGCCAAGTCGAAGTTTTACGAGGAACCAATGGGGCGGGACACTGATGTAGGTGTCCACGCCCAATCTGGACTTACCCACCGTAAAGGACCTCTCTCGCTCATCGATCTCGATGTTTTCACTCTCCAGCTTGACAAGGATTCTGAGCATCTCTTCAAGGCCTTGTCGCGTACCGCGCTTGCGGTAGAGCCGGATCGCCTTGGCGATGAACTCGCGCTGAAAGTCATACTCAAGGTCCTGGCGCAGCGTCAGCGCCACCCACTTCGCCAGCCAGGGCAGAAACTCGTCTGGGGCACGATGGTCGTTTTTCGCAAGCGGGCCTGGATCAAAGTAGCGCCAGATACCCGACACGGCGTAATCTCCGTCCTCGCCGCGAATGCCGTCGAGGATTTCCTCTAATCCGAAGATTCTCTCCCTATATGTATCCTTATTACCTTCTGCCGAGTTCTCTACTTCCTTATCTTCTACTTCGCCGACGCCCGTCAGTATGTGCTCAAAGACCAGCAGCAGTTTGCCCAGCGCGGATGGCTCACCGTCATCGGTCTTCTGGTAGATGGCGGGCAGGTAGCGCAGATAGGAACTTTGTTGCGAAGTTTGGTCTGTCATGGCTGCGTCCTTGGTTCCACTTCTACGGTGACTCTGTCTGCCAATGGCAGCTCATATTCTTGCAGTACGATGGGTTTGTCACCGTTTGTACCGGTTTGTGTACCGTTCTTGGAAAGGATTACTTTACTGACGTTATCTACTTGCGGTATCTGTTCCAGGAATTGAATGATCTCTGATTCATAGATGCTGCGACCGAAGGGCCATCTGCCCGCTATCGGATCCAGGAAATCCTCAAGCGGTTTCTGTAACTTCTTCCATTGCCAGTCAACACCCTCGTCTCGAATATCCTCGCGTAATTGAACAATCGCTTTCACAGTGAAATGCACATAGAATGACTCCACGTTGACAACATGGAGTCGCGTTGTGAGCAACCGGCGCTTATTCAGGAAAAGCTTCACAACTCGGCATAGCCAATCACCTCTCAAATTACACTCAGCCTTAGGGACAACGATTACACTCATGTGGCCTGGCGCATCATCGCCGAGTGTGGCAGATGCCTCAAGGTTGCGTTTGGCAAAGCACTTGACACGGGCAACGTAGCGTTTAAAACGCTTCAAGACCAGCTGTTCATAGTCCGCGCAGGTAACAGCCCGCCACGGTTCGCGGAGCTCGGTCATTGTCCTGCGGATTTCTTCTTCAATATCGATGTCCTGCCCTAGGTTCCACTTCGGCCCCTTCAGGAGTTTGAGGAACACCTTGTAATGCTCGTCCGTCACCTGATCGGCGCGGTAGATCAGCATCTCCGCCAACCAGGCGAACAGCTCGATCAGCGTGATCCCCGGATCGCTCGGATTATGGTTGGTCCACTCCGGCGCGTACAGCGGGATAAGTGCCCGCGCCTCCTCGACCAGGTCATCGAAGGTCCGATCATCCAGGCTAGGGACCGGTATTGGCATCTTCAGCCTCCTTTGGATCCTTTACGGTGATCTCATGTTCTGCTGAAGAACAGATGACCTCACCGGATTCAACTTCAGGTAGTTCGCCGAGCGAAGTAACATAGTCCACACCCTGGATGCTATGGATCAATGCATATAGGTCTGACTTGCTCGGCTTGTGCCAAAAGTCCCAACCCTGTCCATCAGGACCACCAGACAGGGGATCCAGGAATGCGTCCAGCCGAGCACAGATTGCTCTCTTCACCTCCGACTCGTTTTTGGGATCAGTCAACGCAACTGTAGCTGTAACCGCAACACACACAAATGACGGGGGCTTTATCTCCAAGGTGACTGCTGGCGCCATACGGGCCTCGATGTATTGTTTGATCTCCGTGCATAGTTCTGCACTGGGTGTGCCCCCATTGCTCTTCGACAAGATGGCGAGTTCGACATTGCCCGGGGTTGTCGTTTCCGGGCACTTGGCCCGCGCCACAAACGGCGATGCCTCGAATGCCAGGTCCTCGAAATCGCTAGCTGTGACTGCCCGATCGCCGTGGCGCAGCGTCTTGGGTCCGCGAATCTTGACGGCTTCCACACTCTCCTGGTCGGCGCCGCCCTCTGCCGCCTCCCAATTTGTAACGCTCTGAACATATGGCACGGCGATCTTGAGCTGCGTGATCGAGCCAGCAGGCCGGTTCCCTTTCGCGCCGCTGCTCACCTGATACCGCGCAAACCGCACATTATTTCTGCCCCGCGGCGGAATCCTGCCGTGCTTCCCGTCCCCAAAACGAACTTCGCCCGTCCGCCGGTCAACCACGTAGTGTCGGCTGTGAGGCGTCGAGGCGTAAAAATCGGTGACGCCATGCCAGCGCACCCAGGCCTCAACCAGACGCCCGGTGTTATCACGCACCGCCTTTACCACATCCTCCTGCAAGTCCGCTCTCTCTTCCGCCATGATGGCCTCAATGTCTGCGGTTGAGGGCATCTCCGGTTCGCCAACCTCCAGGCACTGCCTGGTCATCACAGGTTTTCTGGTGGTGCGGAAGACCTGATCCGGTTCACCATTGCTGGATCCCAGCGTTTCGTTGCGAATGGTCTGGGTATTGGTCGCCCATGTCGTGTTGGTCAGGATGCGGCGCAATCGAGGCGGGTTCTTGTACGTTCCCACGGGGCGCTGAATGCACAGCCAGAACGCTTCCCGGCCAAACCAGGTTGATCTCGTAAAATCCTGTGGGCCAACAATAGTCACCAGCCCTCGCCTGGTAAACCCCTGAGTTTCGTCTTGCACATCAAGGTCTCTCCACCCAGCCCCGTTCCAGTATTTCCAGTTCAAAACCGGAAGGTCTTGGGGGTCGCTCGGTTCGGCGCTGCCCTCCACGCCGAAGTAGAGCGTAGTGGGTTGGTCGCCAAAGCCCGCATTAGGCGCAGAGGGTTTGAAGCCGAGGTAAAGGGCATCAATGTCACTGTCACCGGACCGGTAGACTTTGAAGCCATTATTCTCACTTTCAACCAGAATATCTACCGGAACTTTTGTAGGTTCAAGCCCCAGGTGAATTGATTTGATCAAGGGGGGTGCTACATCAGAGACTGGTTTAAGTATTGGCTTTCCATCTGCTCCAATTGCCGGCTTGAACTCATCACCGACTTTCTTGAAGATAGGCGAGAGGTATTCCTGATGTCCGTAATCCCCTCCAGTGATGCGTACTCGAATCCAGTACCCGCGTTTGCTATTGATTTCGGTCTCACCGACTTTAGGGCATTTGAATGTCAGGATTTGATCCGATTTTGTGTCGAACATGTACTCTCCGTTTTGTGGCTCTAACGGCAGCAGCATCCAATTCTGACGCTCAGCATCCCAGTAGTCCCAAGGAAGTTTGAGGTCTTTGGATGGTTTACCCCTTCTCGATAGGGTGACTTTTATCGTTATCTTTGCCCCTTCCTTCGAGAAGAAGTCGCGGCTTGAGAGATAGAGGGTGTCACCCGTACGTGGTCGCTCACCGAAGGGATAGAAATTCTCGGTCGAATCGATCAGTGTCTGGTTGGCGAAAATCAGATCCGGTACAGCATTTGCCTTAGCCTCGATCAATACATCAACAGTAGAGTCTACCGCGTTGATCTTTGGTAGGTCGGTATCGGATACTGTCGCATTCAGTTCGACACGCAGCCAACTGCTTTCCGTGCCAGCAATAGTAGTTGGAATCAGGATCTCTTCAACAGTCAGATTCAGTGAGTCAGACACCGATGTTGGCCTCGTCTTAAGACTCTTGTATTCCTCACCATTCCAGTACTCCCACTTTGATCCCTCGAAGCAATCGCAAGGGATATTTGTTGGGCAGTTTAGCGTCACCGTTCTGGCTGCCTTAATATCCAGGTATCTACAACCCAGGTAGATGTACTTCACGGCGAAGTCACTACCCTGAAACACTGGAAAGTCTTGAGCCTCCTTGCCAGTACCCCGAAGGGAATAGTCGTTGAAATATATACTTTGTTTGCTATCGGCTGTGCAAACGGCCACAAGACTGCAGCCCGTGAGGATCAGGTCTTCTTCCGTCTCAAAGACAATCGGCTCGGTTTCGCCCGCAGCGGGAGCAGCCGTTACCAACGTCCCAGCAGGGACCTTTGCGCCCGCAGCGGTACCCGAAGCCAAGGTGAAGGTCAGCGGCACGCGGGCGGCTCTGGGTGGCAGAAGATCCAGCCCAAGCATATCCAGAAATGCCAGGAAATTTTTGTCAGGCACTCGGTTGATACGATCGATCACAATCTCAGCGAACCGGAGGAACGCCTCAGCCAGTGCGCGCTTTAGATTTGGCTCTTTTTTGTCTAGTTCTAAAGGAAAGCCATACTCACTGGATAGCGCATTAAGTTGTGCTTCCAACTCTGATAAGT
>JAIOHO010001017.1 GCA_019912905.1 Anaerolineae bacterium | reverse complement strand
GGTAATGATCGATACGATAGACCTGCCGCTCGTCAAAGACATGATGGACTTCGTCGTTCAGTTCGTGCGCCGAGGCCAGATCTGTCCCGAACGGCTTTTCGATGATGATGCGCCGCCAGCCGCTATGCTCCTTCGCCATGTCGTGGCTGCCCAGATTCTGGACGATGGGTACATACAGATGCGGCGCGACTGAAAGATAATACAGACGGTTGGCAGCGTCGCTTTCCTTTTCCTGAAGGAATGCTCGAAGGTCGCCCATCTCACTTTCTTCGCTGGCGTCACCGGGGGAATACCACAGGCTTTGCGAGAATTTTTCCCAGGCGCTCTGATCGAATGATTTGCCGGAAAACTCCTCAACGCCCTCGCGCATCCTTTCGCGCCATTCTTCATGACTGAACTTAGTCCGCGAATTGCCGACGATGCTGAACGACGCTGGCAGGCGGCCCTTACGATAGAGGTTATACAGTGCAGGTACCAGTTTGCGTTTGGTCAGGTCCCCGGAAGCGCCAAAAATCACGATCGTCGTTTGATCACTCATCGCAGCCATCCTTCTCCATGATTACAACAAAACTTCACTCACGCCGCAGGTGACGCAGGCCCTCCGCACCCGCCACAATCACATCGGTCGCCAGGCCGAGAAACAGGCCGTGTTCGACGATGCCGGCGCGGGCCTTGATCTGCTCCGCCAGGAGGTCGATATTGGGAACCGGGCCGAACTGACAATCCAGGATCAGATTGCCCTGGTCCGTCTGAAAGGCCGCACCATCCTTCATGCGCCGGGTGACCCTGGCCCCCAGGGACTCGAGAAATGCCATCTGCGACTTCCAACCAAACGCGATCACCTCCACGGGGATAGCCCAGGTGGTCCCCAGTTGATCGACCAATTTGGAGTCATCCACGACAATGATTTCCCGACGGCTGGCCTGCGCCACGATTTTCTCCCGCAGCAGTGCCCCGCCGCCGCCTTTGATCAGATTCAGGTCCGGGTCCACCTCGTCCGCACCGTCGATAGTCAGGTCGAGGACCGGATGCTCGTCGAACGTTGTCAAGGGGATGCCGACTCGCCATGCCTCGTGTTCGATATGAATCGACGCCGGGATGCCGATGACATCCCTCAAGTCGCCCGCCTGGATGCGCTCGCCGATTCGCCGAATCGCCCAGATTGCGGTGCTGCCCTCGCCCAGGCCAACAATCATACCTGATTCGACAAAATCCACTGCGCGATAAGCGGCCTGCTGCTTCAGGTGCATCACTGCTGCTTCGGTCACAGACGTACCCCTTCAACCGGTCTAAATGGATAAGGGGCGCTGGCATGCGCCCCCTGCAATACCGCACTGGCTCAATATGCTAGAGGGCGGCGTGGACTGCCTTCAGACCGGCAGCTACATCCTTGCCCAGGTGGAAGCGAATCACGCGGCGGTGATTCTCTAGCAGGGCTTCGCGGTCGCCCATCGCCTGGGCCAGCTTAAGCACGCCAAACGAGATAGCGGAGCCTTTTTGACCCGCCTCTTCAGGGACGGCCACATCCTCGACCGGGTCCGACGTAAACTGGATGAACAAACCATTCCCACCGTCCCCTTTGTGAAGCTGCCCGGTGGAATGCAGGAAACGCGGTCCATAGCCCAGGGTCGTCGCCAGCCCGGTTTTGGCGCGCAGATCTTCCCGCAGCGCGGCCAGAGCCTCGTCCGTCGCCGTGTTCGGCGTGACGTAGGCCTGAAGCGAAAGGTAATCCCCTGCCTGCGCCTGCTTCAAAAACGCGCCGAAAATCGCCGCCAGGCTGTCGCCTGTTACATCGGCATACACCCTCACACCCTGATCGCTCAAAGCGGATGCAGGTTCTGGCAGCTTGCCGGATTGGGTATAAGCTTTGACCATATCGCGCGCGCGCACCTTGGCGCTCTCGACATTGGGTTGATCGAACGGCTGGATGTCGATGCGATAGCCTGCGACCGCCACCGCGAACTCCCACAGGAAGAACTGACCGCCCAGATCGTACAGGTCCTTCAGGTTCAGCCGCACCACTGGATACTGCGCCGCTTCCAGTGCATTGACCTCGGCGTTATGATCGTTCTCGCCTTCCAGATGCAGGTAGACGAACAGGCGGTCCTTGCCATACGATCCTGTGCCATCGACCGGTTCGCCGACCACTGGCAGAATTCCTTTGCCGTCCTTGCCCGTGCTTTCCGCGATCAACTGCTCGACCCACTCGCCGAAGCTGGCAATCGAAGGTGAGGTGATAAACGTAACTTTATCGCGTCCGGCCTTCGCCAGTTCGCCGAGGATCGCCCCCAGACAGACACCGGGGTTATCC
>JAIOHO010001016.1 GCA_019912905.1 Anaerolineae bacterium | reverse complement strand
CTGGGCATTGGTCACCGGATAGCGGCTGATCTTGAAGGCCGGGATTTCAATCTGCTGTTTATCCACATGACCGTTCTGGCTTGATTTGGGGACTTCCTTCAACCTGGCAGGAACCTCGCACCATTCCAGCAAGGGCAATTTGAATTCAGGGACCTCGATTTTCGGGGGTGCTGGGCTGATCTCGACCTTGCCCGGATCCGGGGCGGTGCTGGTGCTGATCGTCAATGCAGCCGAGGCGCACAACGACGCCAGATTTTCGGGGTCGTAATCGGGATAATGCTTCCTGAATGCGGTGAAGGCTTCACAGCCGAGCTTGTGGGTGCGGTCAAATTTGACGAGATCGACAATCTGCTCGTATTCGCGCGCGGCCTCCCGGAGATAGGTTTGCCGCTGGAGGCCCGCTTCGGCTTCGATGAGCACCGCTTCAATATTGATAAAGCGGGAACTGTGACCAGCGGCCTGGGCGCGTTTGAGCAAAAAGACGGCGTGGTCAAATTGGCCCTTCGCCATTGCCGCAGTCGCCGCGCTGATGGCGGATACGGGATTTGCGCTGGGCGGTTTCATCGATTCGCTGGTCAGCACGGCCACGGGTGCGGTCACCGGCTGAGCGCGTTCATGCTCGGCCAGATAGAGGGAGTTGAGCAGCGTTTTCACGGCGTCGGCGGTCAGACCCCCCGTAAAATCGACATACTGCACTTCCTGGATTGGCGAGGGGATTTCAGTCGCTCTGTGGATCAGTACAGGAAAGATATGCCGCCCCAGGTGGCGCGCCAGCTCGAATTCCTTGCGGCAGTATTCCGATTGGATGGAATCCGGTGACAGGAGATAAACGAATCCCTCACACCAGTCCAGACGATGCAGAATTTCCTTCCACCAATTCTGCCCGGCATGCAACCGTTGATCGTACCAGGTATCATGCACATCGAGTGTGTTTACGATCTGGATGCAATACGGTTTGTCAACTCGTGCATAGCTGATAAATAATTTCATAACCGTCACCAGTCTTTGGTTGATTAAGCCAAACGTTGATGTTATTGGTGTCAGCTACTATACAGGATAGAAGCGAGTCAGACACCCCCCGTGCCCAAAATTAGTGCAGTTTGGACCACACTAAAGATTATCGTGATGAAGATTCGTGGATTAACCGGGTCGCGAACCCCCCCTGTAATCTTCTGCTGCTGTATTGTAATCAGAACCAGGGCAAGAGCCAACCTGTCCAGCGTAGTCTGTAGAAAATTCAGAAACTTTTCGGAGATAAATCCCGAAACGCGCTCGAGTTGGTACGTGTTCGATCACTGCTGGGGCACCTGTGCGCGCTGCCACTTTAAGAGTGCTTCGTTTGCATCTGGGGTGCCGATGCTGCGCAGGGCGGCGGCGGCCATGTCGCTGATCTTCTTGTCTTCCCAATACGGGCCGTCCTGATCGCCCAGATGGTTGACCAGTTCGGAGACGGCGCTGGCGTCACCCCGTTCGATCAGCGCCTGGGCAGCGGCCCAGCGGATATGACCGTCCTGGTCGTTAAGCGCCTGGATCAGCGGCTTGACCACACTTGGGTCGGCAATTTTCCCCAGCGCAACGGTGGCCGAAAGTCGGACGAACACCTCCATATCTGTGAGCGCACTGGTCAGGTAGGGCACCCCAGCCGGATTACCCAGGACTCCCAGAGCTTCGGCAGCCGCTTCACGCACCTTGTTATTCGATTCGGTGAGCAGCATGGCGATAGGCGTCGTCGCCGACCGCTCGCCAATTTCCAGAAGTGCGCGGATCACCGCAATACGCACCATCCAATAGTCATCTTTCAGAACCGCAGTCAGGGCGGGTACGGCATCGGGATTGCGGAGCCAGGCCAGGGCTTCAGCGGCGGCCCAGCGAATCACCCAGTCAGGATCGTGCAGCGCGCTCGTGAGACGCTGCAAGACCTGGGCATCGCGCGTGCCGCGCAGCGTCTTGGCATATTCACGCAGGGCTTTCGCGGCATCTTCACGATCGCCCCAGTCGGCCTGATGCAGCGCGTTTAACAGGTCTGTGAGAATTTCATGGCGTTTACCGGGAACTGTCGGGAGCGCCACCGGATCTGGCGCGGGTTCGATCACCACAGGCTTTGTTTCGGGCGGTGTCTCGATGGCGGCAAGGGCTTCGGGTGTGCCGATTGCGCGCAGGGCACGGATGCTCAACTGGCTGATCGTTTCGCCTCTCGACGAGGGTGTATCCGTGAAACTGAGCAACAGGATGAGATGGGGAATCGCAGCCGGATCGCCAATTTCTCCCAGCAGTTCGATTGCGGTCGTGCGCACGACCAGGTTGCGATCGGCCAGCAGCTGAGACAGGACCGGTACGGCGGCACTCCCAGAAT
>JAIOHO010000096.1 GCA_019912905.1 Anaerolineae bacterium | reverse complement strand
CCCCATATGTCTGGGCTAAATATTTTTTATCTTTTATACCAAGGATATAGACAGAGATTCCGGTTTTGTTTGCGCTCAAACCAATTTGATAGAACTCTCTGTTTGTTCCATCAGCATATTTCATGGTTTGAAGTCCATATCCTATATTAGGATTAGAAACGGTTCTATTTTCACTGTTTTTACCATCCATGAACCATAATTTACATGCTGGCATTACTTCCAGAACGATGCGGTGTAACGCTTGCATATCACTACATTTTGGCTCAGGTTGGCTGGTAATATATTTTTCGATTTGTTCTTGTACGTTCATAATTTCTTGTAGGTTATCCATCTTGCGGCGTCTTTCACTGCATCATCGAAATGATTGGAGTTAACGGGATTTCAGCAGGTGTAAGACCAATAAAATGTTTCAGCGAACGGGTGAGATGTGGTTGGTCACTATAGCCTGCCTCGTAGACCGTATCGAAGATTGATACGCCTTGTTTGAGAAGGGTTGCTGCATAGCGAGCGCGTTCGATTTGACGGATGGTTCTCTGGGATAACCCTGTGGAATGCAGGACACGATACTGAATCGTGCGTAACGACAACGATGGGGATTGTCCCTGGTAAATGGCGCTCATGACTGGATCATGCACGAGAACGCATGAACGCACCAGTTGATCAACAAACGTATCGGCATTTTCATAATTCGGGAACTGCCATGCAGAATGACACAACGAAAAAGAGCGTCCTGAGGTGCTAGGGAGAACGATATTCCCATCAATGAGCGAACTGGGTGATATATGAGGCACAAAGGTTCCCAGTTTAAACGCGATACCAAACCACTCCCCTTCGGCTGGAAACTCCTTACAGGTCGCGCCTGTTTCTGGGCCGTGCAGACTAATCGTGATATGCCCTCTCCATTTCGAGATGACCATTGACCACAAGATCGTCGAAATTGAGGTAAATGAGCCAGCCCGGTCACTTTGTGTCATCCAAATCCGTTCAACAAACGGCGAATCAGATCGTCTTTCTTCAAAATGAGGGAACATGCATCCTGTCCTTATCGTATTCAGTATAGTACATATGTTCTCTTTTCGCCACACAAAAATGCCGCGCGAGGCTGATGAATCCCCGGCGGCAGTCGATAGGGGTCTGAAACGGTGTTTCTTAGAGGCTGGCGTCAACCGGGTTTTTGTAGACACCCGACTGCATCTGGCGGTCCAGCACGGTCAGGTACAGCGGAATATGGCGCACGTCATCGCCCAGGATATAAATATCCGCCCGGTAGCTGCCCGCTGCCAGACTCTCGGTGGGCAGGGTCATGGTTGCGTTGACGGTGCCCGCGCTGCCCGGTTCGATCGCCAGCCCGCCGGGGTCCAGCGCCAGCCAGTCCGAGGCGACGACCTGCCCGGCAGCATTCTTGAGCGCCGACGCTCTCAGTTCGACCTTCTGCACCGCCGACTGATTGTTGCGCAGTTGAATCGGGACCACTGGCGGCGCGTCCAACTGGCGGACGGTAATGCGGATCGCCATACCCTCGGCGGTCTGCGTATAGCGGTAGGTCTGATCGACCGATTCGATGCTCTCGACCGCGCGCCCGGCCTGATTCAGCATTTCGTACTCGATCTTCTGCTCACCTTCAGCGACCAGCAGCGCCGCCTCGACCCCCTGCTGGAAGAAGTCGCAAAAGACGTTGTCGTTGCGCGATAGTTCGCGCAGCCGCGCCCGCGTGCTGTCCTGCACATCCCGACGCACGTTCAGCAGGAACGAGTACATATCCAACCCGGTCTGAAATGTATCCTTGATAACGCCCATAATCGCAAACTCCCCTTTTCTCGAACCCCTTTTTTCACAATTCGATGAATGTGTCGCGGCTGGCCGTCTGGATGCGACTCGCACGCAGCCGCCCGGAATCGCTCACCCGGTACGACCGGTAGCGCGTGTCGGCCATCACCGTCAGCGACAGGGTGATCGACCTGCCGTTGAGCATGATCTCCGTCTGGTAGTGATTCCCGGCCAGCAGCGGCGCTTCGACCTGAACCGAGACGGTGATGGATGCCTGCTCGCCCGGCATCAGCGCCACCGCATCCGGCTCAAAGTGAACCGCCGCTTCACCGGGCACGACCTGCCCATTCCGGTCCACCCAGGGCAGCGCCTTCAGCGTGAGCTTCACGGGCTGCGCGGTGTTGTTCTCGATGACAAATGGCATCGCCCGCGTTTCCCCCAGGCGCGCGCCGCGAATGCTCAGATCGGAAGTCGCCCAGCGCAGCGGATCGACCAGCGTATCCAGATCAAGTCGATCATAGCCCACGCCGGTCGTGCCGCCCAGCAGTTCGTTGGTCAGGTCGATGCCGGTCGCCCAGAACGTGTACGACAGGCGCGACAGGAAGGCGGGCAGCCCGAACAGCACCGTCCCCACATCCCAACTGCCGTCCCAGCCGAGGAAATCATTGTTGATGCGGTCCGGTTTATAGGTTGTCATCCTATCCTCCTTGGGTCTCGGTCGTCAGCGGCTGCACCAGAATATTGATCGAGGCGTTGAACAGGCTGATTGCGCCGGTGTAACGCCGGGTCGGGCGCATGGCCGTCGGCATCGTCATAGAAAGGTTCAGCGCCGCCGTTTGGCCCGGTGCAAGGTCCAGCGGGTCATTGCGCACCCGCAGCGCCACCGCGCCCGAATCGCCGTAGGCATCCCGCAGCTTGCCGACGACCTCATCCAGCACCCGGTCGAAATCATCCTCCTGCGTGTTTTGCAGCGCTGCCCGCAGCGCCCGGCAGACCAGATTGGCCTCCTGCAAGCCGACCGCGCCAATGGTGTCGATATGGACGGCCACGTTGCCGCGATTGCTGACGAACACCGCTTCTGGACCGTGCCGCCCGGATCGACGGTCAGGATCATTTCCGCCGGGGTAATTTCGAGGTTCACCTTTTCGGCGACCTGAAACGTGACCATCTGGCGCTGCCCGCCCAGGACCAGTTCGGCCTGGTGGGTGCCGGGGGGCGTGCGGCTGTCCAGTTGCAGCGTGAGC